>NZ_JBFAXQ010000023.1:0-114851 GCF_040680855.1 Kribbella sp. NPDC051952 | reverse complement strand
CCGAGTACTTCTCCGGCAGCTCACCGGCGTACGCGTCGTCGCTGGCCCGTGGCTGGTCGATGCCGCCGATGCCGTTACCAGAGCCGTTGCCAGAGTTGTCGCCAGAGTCGTCGCCGGAGTCGGTGGCGGTCGGCTCGGAGGGCTGACGCCGGCGCCGGATCACGGTGCACGCCATCCCACCGATCACCAGGGTCGCTGCGATCGCCTGCTGAACCCCGACCGTCTCGCCGCGCAGCAACCAGGCCGCGCCCATCCCCACCACCGGGACCAACAGGGAGAACGGCGCGACCGTGCTGGCGTCGTACTGGCGCAGCAGGTAGCCCCAGGCGCCGAAGCCGAACAGCGTGGCGGCGAAGGCAAGGTAGGCGATCGCACCGACCCCGGTGAGCTGGATCCCGCGCAGTGCGTCCAGATCCGCACGCGGTCCTTCCGTCAGCAAGGACAGGAGCGTCAGCGGTACGACGGCCACCGCGCTGACCCAGATCATGAACCGCAGGGTGTCCTGCGGCTTGGCGTACCGCGTGATCGTGTTCGAGACGCCCCAGAACGCGCCGGCCGCGATCACCAGCGCGAGCGCACCGATCGGGGCGGACAAGCCGTGGTCCAGCATGATCAGGACCATGCCGGCACAGGCGATCACGATGCCGGCCAACTGTGTCCAGCGCGGGCGTTCACGCAGTACGACGACCGCGAACAGGACCGTGAAGATCACCTGGCACTGCAGCACCAGGGACGCGAGACCGGCCGGGACGCCGTTGTTCATCGCGATGAACAACAGACCGAACTTCGTCACGCCGAGTGCGAGGCCGACGCCGATCACGTAGCGCCAGGCGACCCGCGGTTTGCCGAGCAGGAAGATCGCGGGGACGGCCGCGAAGAAGAACCGCAACGCGGAGAACAGCAACGGCGGGAAGTCCTCGAGGCCGACCTCGATCACGACGAAGTTCACGCCCCAGACGACAACGACGGCGAGCGCGAGCAGCAGGTCACGGGGTTTCATACGATCCAGTCTGGGTCGGCCTACACTTAAGGACCAGCACCGGTTACTACCGCCTTCGATGTAGGAGTGCTTCATGATCGATCTCGGTCGGCTCCGGGCTCTGCATGCGGTCGCGCAGTACGGCTCGGTCAACCGCGCCGCCGAGGTGCTCGGGTACACGCCGTCGGCGGTGTCACAGCAGTTGGCGAAGCTGGAGCGCGAGACGCACACCACGCTGGTCGAGCGTCAGGGTCGCGGGATCGTCCTGACCGACGCCGCGCGGCAGTTGGCGGCGACGGCCTCGCGGATCCTCGAGCTGGTCGAGGACGCCGAGCTGACGCTGGAAGAGCAACGGGGACAGGCGATCGGGACGCTGAACATCGCCGCGTTCCCGACCGCGGCGCGCGGATTGTTGCCGCGGGCACTGGGCCGGTTGATCGACGGCAATCCGGGGCTGGATGTGCGGCTGGTCGAGACCGATCCGTTCGAGGCGGTTGCAGCGGTCAGCCGTGGCGAGATCCACGTGGCGGTCGTGCACGACTGGCAGAACGCGCCACTTGCCCTGCCGGAGGGCTTGTCCCGCGTGAAGCTCGGAGTCGACCCGGCCGACGTACTGGTGCCGGCGACGCATCGCCTGGCCGGCAAGGAGTTCGTCCGCGCGGAGGACCTGGTCGGGGAGCGCTGGATCTGCCAGCCGGCCGGATCGATCTGCCACGAGTGGCTGATCCGGACCATGCGCCGGGCCGGTGTCGAGCCGAACGTCGCCTACTCGGTCGCGGAGTACCAGACCCAGCTCGCCATGCTGGCCAACGGGATCGGCGTCGGCCTGCTCCCCCGGCTCGGCCGGGGCACGATCCCCGACGGCGTGGTCGTCGTACCCCTGCAGCCCGCACCCAGCCGTCGCCTGTACGCCGTCTGGCGCACCACCACGTCCCGCCGGCCGGCGATCTCGGTGACCCTGCAAACGTTGAAGGCCGCCTGGCCGGAGCGCGCTACCGCCTGATCAGCTGACGCGGTCGCCGACGAGGGCCTGGAGTTTGGTTTCGGTGTCCCCGTCGGCGGCGGTGTAGACCGTCGCCCGGAGCTGGCCGAGCTGGGACAACCACATGTTGACCGGCTCGATCCGCAGGACGCCGGCCTTCGCGTTCTCCAGCACCTTGATCCGGTTGCTCGGCGCGCCCACGTCGTACCGCTCCCACAACTCCGCGAAGTGGGTCGACCCGGCGAGCAGCCGTGCGACCAGGTCCTGCCAGGCCGGTTCGCCCAAGTGGTCGGCCATCGCCGCCCGGAAGCCCGCGACCATGTGCATCCGCATCGACTCCGACTCGATGAAGCTGCACCGCCACTCCCGCGACACGAACGTCACCCAGAGCATGTTCCGTTCCTCGACCGGGATCTCGCGCAGGTCCAGCACCACCTGGCAGTACGCCTGGTTGAACGCGAGGATGTCGTAGCGCGCGTTCAGCACCACAGCCGGGTACGGCGAGACCGCGTCGAGCGTCCGCTGGACCGAGTCGGGGATCACCGTGCACTCGGCCCGGGAAGGCCCGAACTGGACGCCGGCCAGGGTGAAGAGGTGGGTGCGCTCCTGCCGGTCGAGTCGCAGCGTGTTGGCGACCGATTCGAGCACCTGGACCGACACGTTGATGTCGCGCCCCTGCTCGAGCCAGGTGTACCAGGTGACGCCCACCCCGGCGAGCAACGCGACCTCCTCCCGCCGCAACCCCGGCGTACGTCGCCGCCCACCCGGCGCGAACCCCACCTCGTCCGGCTGGATCCGCTCCCGCCGACTCCGCAAGAACACCCCGAGCTCCCGCCGGGAAGCGGTGCGCGGAGGACTGTCGGTGGCGGCTGGGAGAGTGGTCATGGTTCCATCATGGGGTGTGTCCGAGCCTGGTTCCAGGTGGTGTGAATACCAGGATAACCAGGCTCTCACTACCTGGCTGCGATCGCGCGCAGGCTGGTGGGCATGACAGACCAGCTCCAAACCGCCACCACCCCGGTTGCCGTCCGGCCGCGTGCCGCGGCGTCGCCGCTGGGGCCGGTCGCGCTGACCACCCTGCTCTTCGGCGCGTTCCTGCCGATGCTCTCCTTCTTCATCATCAACGTCGCACTCCCGGCGATCGGCTCCGATCTGCGCGCCAGCTCCGGCGAGCTCCAGCTCGTGGTCGGCAGCTACGGCATCGCCAACGCGACCCTGCTCGTGGTCGGCGGTCGCCTCGGCGACGGCTTCGGCCGCAAACGCCTGTTCCTGATCGGACTGACCGGCTTCACCGTGATGTCGCTGATCTGCGCGATCGCCCCCACCATCGGCGTACTCCTCGCCGCCCGCGTCGCCCAGGGTGCCGCGGCCGCCGCCATGACTCCGCAGGTCCTGGCGTCGATCTCCAGCCTGCTCACCGGCGAACACCGCGCCCGCGCGATGGCCATGTTCGGTGTCGCCGGCGGCGCCGCGGCCGCCCTCGGCCAGATCCTCGGCGGCATCCTGGTCGAGGCCAACGTCTTCGACCTCGGCTGGCGATCGGTCTTCCTCGTCAACGTCCCGGTCGGCATCCTGGCCATCGCAGCCGCGGTCAGACTGCTCCCAGACACCAGGGCTGACAAGGCACAGCGCGTGGACCTCGTAGGTGCCGCACTGCTCGCGATAACGCTAGTACTGCTGCTCCTGCCACTCACCGAAGGACGTCCGCTCGGCTGGCCGCTCTGGACCTGGCTCTGCCTGGCCGCCACGATCCCGGCCGTAGCCATCCTCGGTCTTCACCAGCACCGCGCCGAGCGTTCCAACCAGGCCCCGCTGATCCCACCGACTGTCCTGCGGCTCAAGGCGATGCGCATCGGCCTCCTGCTCGCAGTGGCGTTCTTCACCACGTTCGGCGGCTTCATGTTCGTGTTCGCCCTCGCCACCCAGGGCGAGGCGCACATGTCCCCACTGGAAGGCGGTCTGAGCCTGCTCCCGATGGCAGTCGGCTTCCTGATCACCTCGATCTACGGCCCACGCCTGCAGGTCCGGTACGGCGCCGGCCTGATCCTGCGCGGGTGGATCATCCAGGCCGTCGGGTACGCCGTACTCGCGGTCGTCGCGCTCACCCTCTGGCCGGACGTGGACCCGTGGAAACTCGCCGTACCGATGCTGATCGCCGGCTTCGGCTCCGGCCTGGTCATGGTCCCGCTGATCGGCGTCGTACTCAGTCAGGTCCCGCCGTCGCAGGCAGGCCTCGGTAGCGGCATCCTGCTCACCAGCCAGCAGACCTGTCTCGCTCTCGGTGCAGCCACCGTCGGTACGGCGTACCTGGCACTGGCGGGCACCTCGTGGGGTCAGGGCAAGGCGCTCGCCGCGGTAGCGATCGCCATCACCGCGATCTCACTACTGATGACGCCGGTCACGCACCAGCTGCGGTCCAGTGGGAAGGGCGCGTAACCGCGTCCGGAAGTTTGGTGGAGAGGTCGCCGCGCGCGGCGTTGACCTGAGCCTGGGTGAGGAACAACGCACCCGTCAGGTCGGCGCCGCGCAGGTCTGCGTCCCGGAGGTCCGCGCCGATCAGATCGGCCTGCCGCAGATCGGCGTCGCGAAGGTCGGCGGCGATCAGGTAGGCACCACGGAGGTTGGCTTTCTGGAGGTCGGCGCCGCGGAGGCGAGCTCCGATCAGGTCCGCGCCGCGGCGGTCCTTCTTCTTGCTCTGCTTGCCACGGACGAGCTGGCTGGTCTTCAGCAACAGCTCGTTGACCACGGCGCGTTCCGCGATCACGTCGACCGTGGTCAGGTCCGCCGTACGACTCACGCTCTCGACGCGGTCGATCACCGCGAGCAGCTCAGGCTCGAAAGCCTTGTATTCAAGGGCTTCGGTCAAATACCAGAGCAGCTCGTGCAGCTGGCGCAGGATCGGTAGCGCGGCGAACATCTCGGCGCCCGGCTGCTCCCGCCAACTCGTGCCGGCCCGGCGGGAGATCTCCTGGCCGGCGCCGAAGCAGTCGTAGACCGTGCAGCCCTGGAAGCCCTTGCTGCGCAGGTCCCGATGGATGGTGCAGCGGAAGTCCTCGCTGAGATTGGGGCAGGCCTCACCGGCGGACTTGTCGATCGCGAAGTCCGCCGACCTGGTGAACGTCAGGGCGACGCAGCAGAGGCCGAAGCAACTGCCGCAGTCGGCCCGGAGGTCAGTTCTGTTCGGCAACCGTGTGGCCGGTGCGGCGCCAGCGGATGCCGGCCTCGATGAACTCGTCGATCTCGCCGTCAAAGACGCCCGAGGTGTTGCCGGACTCGTACTGCGTCCGCAGGTCCTTCACCATCTGGTACGGGTGCAGCACGTAGGACCGCATCTGGTCGCCCCACGAGCCCTGCACGTCACCGCGCAGCGCGTCGATCTGGGCCCGCTCCTCGGCCTTCTTCAGCGCGAGCAGCTTGGCCTTCAGGATGACCATCGCGGAAGCCTTGTTCTGCAGCTGGGACTTCTCGTTCTGGCAGGAGACCACGGTGCCGGTCGGGATGTGCGTGATCCGGACCGCGGAGTCGGTCGTGTTGACGCTCTGACCACCCGGACCGGACGAGCGGTACACGTCGATCCGCAGTTCCTCTTCGGGTACGTCGATCTCGTCGGTCTGCTCGAGCACCGGGACCACCTCGACCGCGGCGAACGAGGTCTGCCGGCGGCCCTGGTTGTCGAACGGCGAGATCCGGACCAGCCGGTGCGTGCCCGACTCCACACTCAGCGTGCCGTACGCGTACGGCGCCTTGACCCCGAAGGTGGTCGACTTGAGTCCGGCCTCTTCGGCGTACGACGTGTCGTAGACCTCGGTCGGGTAGCCGTGCCGCTCGGCCCAGCGCAGGTACATCCGCTGCAGCATCTCCGCGAAGTCGGCCGCATCCACGCCGCCCGCGCCGGACCGGATCGTCACCAGCGCCTCGCGTTCGTCGTACTCACCGGACAGCAGCGTGCGGACCTCGAGGGACTGGATCGCCTTGGCCAGCGAGCCGATCTCCTTCTCCGAGTCGGCCATGCTGGCCGCGTCGTTCTCCTCGCGACCGAGCTCGACCATGACGCCGAGGTCGTCGAGGCGGCTCCGCAGTGCGGTCACGCGCTCCACATCGGCTTGCAGGCTGGACAGCCGCGAGGTCACCTTCTGCGCGTTCGCCTGGTCGTCCCACAGGTCCGGCGCGGCGACGGCCTCACCGAGCTCGGCGATCTCCTTGCGCAGCGCGTCGAGATCAAGCACCTTCTCGATCGAGGTCAACGTCACGTCGAGTTGCTTGATCTCCGCGTCAAAATCCAGTCCAGCCACAACCAAGCAGCCTACCCGCTAGCCGGTAGTAGCCGTTAAGCCATTCCTGAGTACGTCGAACACCCCGGCGACCGATTTCTCCAGATCCTGCTGCGCTGCGGCGACCTGGTCCGCGCTCGCGTCGTCGGGAAGTACGCGCATCAACTCCTCCTCGAGCACCTTCTGCGCGGCCGCGTACTGCGCTGCGATCAGCCGGTTCATCAGGTGCTGCTCAGTGCGCTCGTCGAGGGCGTCGGTCAGCAGAGTCTCCATCTCGGCCGCGTTCAGCCGCCGACGGGCTTGCAGGGCAGGGCTGCTGTCGATCGTGTGGACGAACTGCTTCCAGGTCTCCAGATGCCCGACCTCCATCCGCTCCCGGATCTCGGCCAGGTAGTGGGCTTCCAGCACATCCACCGGATCCGCATCCGCCGGCGCCTCCTGGATCGCCCGCGCCGGACCGAGCCACCACCCGTGCTCGTCGAAGAACAGATCTTCCTTGGCCGGGAAGTGGTTGAACACCGTCTGTACGGCGACATCCGCCGCCCGCGCCACCTCGGCCACGGTCACCGCGTCGAACCCGCGCTCGAGGAACAGGCCGGTCGCGACATCTGAGATGGCCTGCCGCGTCTGCTGCTTCTTCCGCTCGCGCCGCCCGCTCTCCATTCGGCCTTCCATTCGACAGAGCCTAGGGCATGATGCTTTACTTCATCCAATCTTGTAGTCACTACATTTTTGGAGCACATCCAATGACAATTCTCGTCACCGGCGGCCGCGGCACGATCGCCCGCGCCATCACTGCCGGTCTGACCGCCGCCGGCCAGGATGTCCGAGTCGCCTCCCGTGAGGCTTCCGCCGTACCCGGATCCATCACGTACGACCCTGTGGATCCGTCGCCCGCTCTGGACGGCATCAGCCAGGTCTTCCTGTACTCCGACCCGCACTCGGCACCGGCGTTCGTCCGGGCAGCCGAGGCCGCCGGCGTCAAGCAGGTCGTCCTGCTCTCGTCGCTGTCGTCGCTGGGCGGTCCCGAAGATCCGCACGCGAAGACCGAGCGCGTCATCGGCAGCGGTTCGTACGCGACGACGTACCTGCAGCCCGGCGCCTTCATGAGCAACGCGAAGTTCTGGTCGCACATGGTCCGTGCAACCGGTCAGATCCGGCTGCCGTACCTCGACGCCGAGGAGGCGCCGATCCACGAGCAGGACATCGCCGAGGCCGCCCTCCGCGTCCTCCTCGACGGACCCGGCAACGGCCACGACGGCCGTGGCTACCCAATGACCGGCCCGGAGTCGATGACCCGACGCCATCAGATCGCGCTCATCACGGAGCTCACCGGCGCCACCATCGAGCCGGTCGACCTCACCCCGGACCAAGCCCGTGCGGAGCTGCGGATGCGCGACGAGGGCCAACGAGAAACCCTCCTCGCCTACTGGGCCTCCCGCCTCGGACACCCACAGCCGATCGAGCCCGGCGTCGAACAACTGACGGCCCACCCCGCCCGCAGCTGGTCCACCTGGCTCACCGACCACCCGGGCCTGTTCAGCTAAGGCAAAATCGAGTCGACGTAGCCGCCGTCTACTCGGAGGGCGCCGCCGGTGGTGGCGGAGGCCTGGGTGGAGCTCAGGTAGACGACCAGGTTGCCGATTTCTGGGGGCTCGATCAGGCGCTGGATGAGCGAGTACGGGCGGTGTTCCTTCATGAAGCGGCGTTCGGCCTCGTCCCAGGGAAGGTCCTCGCCGACCAGTTCGTGCGCGAAGTCCTCGACGCCCGGGGTGTGGGTGGGGCCGGCGATCACCGAGTTGACCGTCACGCCAGTACCGGCGGCTGTTTTCGCGTAGCCGCGGGTCACGGCGAGCAGGGCGGTCTTCGTCACGCCGTAGTGCACCATCTCGACCGGCGTCACCACGGCGGAGTCGCTGGCGATGTTCATCACCCGGCCGAAGCCGCGGTCCATCATCCCGGGCAGGTACATCCGGATCAGCCGGACCGCGGACAGCACATTCACCTCGAAATACCGGCGCCACTCGTCGTCGTCGATCTCCAGCACCGGCTTGGCCCCGAAGATGCCGAGGTTGTTGACGAGGATGTCCAGCTCGCCGACCTGATCCCGGAGCGCGTCCGCGCCCTCCGCCGAGGCAAGATCCGCTGCCACCGCGGTGACCTCGGCGTCCGGCACCTCCTTGCGCACCTGGTCCGCGGCCGCGTTGGTCTTGTCCGCCCCGCGTCCGTTCACCACCACCGCGGCGCCCGCCCGCGCCAGCTCGGTGGCGATCGCCAAGCCGATCCCCTGACTGGATCCGGAGACCAACGCCCGTCGCCCGCTCAGCTCGATCTTCATACCCTCATCCTCTCAGCGGATCGGTACGACGGCGGCCGCTTCCGACGCGATGTCACTCGAACCCGGCCAGCCAGGCGGTTCGAACGGCAGATCAACTGTCGACGTGAGGCGGACGGTGACCGTCGTACCGTCGACATCGGCCGACCAGTCCAACCCGTCGAAATTGTTGCTGGCAGCAACTTGGTCAAGGTACTCGGCGGTCAGGCGGCGGGCCTGGTCCGGGTCGAGCTCGGCGTTCCCGTCCGCCGCCGGTTGCGCGTAGATCGCCGCCAGCCCGTTGGCGGCCGCGAGCACCGCGCCGTCCGCGGTCGCGTCCAGCTCCCGGCGGACCAGGAACACCTTCGAGATGTCGGTCACGACCACGATCATCAACAGGATGATCGCGGTGAACCCGATGATCAGGACCGTCATCTGGCCCTGCTCATCCCGGCGCTTCATCAGTGTCCCTTGGCTTCGCGGTAGTCGCCGTACGGCTCGGTGTGCGAAGCACTCACGTGGATCGCCGGCGGTTCGCCGCCGAGCGCATCCGGGATCAGCGGGAGCCGCACCTCGGTGTCGAGCGTGACCGTCACCGTCGAGCCCGGCTCCAGGCAGGCGGCATTGCACGTGATCGTGAGCTGAGCGGGGGTGAGCTCCATCCCCTGGTCCTTCATCACCACCCGTGCAGCCTCGAAAGCCCGCGCCCGCGCATCGTCTTCCGACAATCCGTCCGGCACGATGATGAACGCCCGGCCGGCCGCCCGAGTCGCCGCGGTCGCGCCGTACGAAGCCCGCTGTACGTCGAACACCCCGAGCATCACGTAGACCAACGGAACCATCAGCAGGATCGCCAGCCAGGAGAACTCCACCACCGCACTCCCGCGCTCATCCCGCCGCCGCTTCACTCGCCGGTCTCCTTCACGGCGTGCCCCGCAACGCTGAACTCGATCCCGGGACCCCACAAACCCAGCGGCGGCATGTGCGCCTTGACGACCACCTGCACACCCGGCTGACCGTCGACATCGGTCTCCTCGGCCGACACCGAGTCGATCAACTGGTCCCGCACCACGCCGCTCACCAGCTCACGCGTCCGCGCCTCGCCGTCGGCGGGCCCACGGTCCAGCACCGAGGCGTACTGCGCTCCCTCGGACGCGGCGGCCGTCACCGTGTTCCGCACGTACAGGAACAGGCCGACCTGGAGGATGCCGAGGAACAACGGCACCACCAGCATCGCCACCAGAACGAAGTCGACCACCGCGGCGCCGCGCTCGTCGGGCTGGTCGGGCTGGTCGGGCTGGTCGCGTGAACGCCTCACTTGTTGGAGACGGAGTCCAGAGCCGTTTTCAGCATGCGCTGGAGCTGGTCGCCGGCAACACCCCAGATCAGCACGACCAGGCCGGCCGTCATCACGGTGATGAGCACCCAGCCGGGCACGTCGCCGCGCTCCTTGCGCGCCGGACGCGGCCGCAACAGCAGCGCCAGGAACAGTCTGGTGAGTAGTAGGGACATGAATTCTCCTCAATTCATCCGGCGATCAGCCGGATTCCGACAGCGCCTGGATAGAAGGCGAACGCGATGGTCACGGGCAGGACCAGGAAGACAACGGGGACCATCATGGCTACTTCACGACGGGCGCCGGACTCGATCAGTTCGCGCCGTCCCGCCTCACGAATGTCACCGGCCTGCGCCCGCAGGACGTCGGCCAGCGGGGTGCCGCGTTCCAGCGCCACCGCGAGCCCGTCCGCGAAGCGCGAGAGCGCCAGCAAACCTGTGCGGTCCGCGAGCGCGTCCAGCGCGCGGACCAGTGTCTCCCCCGCCCTGGTCTCACCCAGGACCCGTTTCAGTTCATCGGCCAGGTCACCCCGGCACGACCGCGCCACCCGGTCGAGTGCGGCGGCCGGACCCTCACCGGCCGCGACCGACAACGCCAGCAACTCGGCCACGGTCGGCAGCTCGACCAGGAGCCGGCGCTCGCGACGCCGTACCTGCGAGGTGAGATAGGTGTCGCGGGCAAGCACTCCGAGAACGCCGAGCACCCCGCAGAACACCAGCATGCCGATCGGATTCCCCGTGCCGAAGGTCAGCGCGATCACCGAGCCGACCAAACCGGCGCCGAAGGCAACAGTCCCCCAGAGCAGCTGCTCGATCCGGAACTCCTCGACCGTCCGCTCCATCCCGGCCCGC
The DNA here is from genome assembly GCF_040680855.1 of Kribbella sp. NPDC051952. Taxonomy (NCBI): domain Bacteria; kingdom Bacillati; phylum Actinomycetota; class Actinomycetes; order Propionibacteriales; family Kribbellaceae; genus Kribbella; species Kribbella sp. NPDC051952. Next base: position 104,118 of record NZ_JBFAXQ010000023.1, on the reverse strand, counting down.
GCCAGCCGCCGCCGGATCGACGCCGCCCCGCCGAGCACCTGCTCCAACCGCCGCGCCCCCGACCGCAACGACGGCCCGAACAACCGCAGGATCGCGTAGAACGGCGAACTCGAGTCCACCACCCCCACGAACACCTCAGGTCCACCAAGATCACGCAGGTACGGCGAGATCCGCTCGTCGGCGGTCGGCCTCCGCAGGAACGGCAACCGCCGTACGACGACCAGTAGACCGGCACCGAACAGCGCACCGACCAGAGCGCCCATCAGGATCGGACTCATCGCAACACCCGCTCGGGCTCGGGCAAGCGGCCGATCCGCAGCATCAACCGGTACGCGATCACGCAGACGAGGGCACCCGCACCGATGATCACCGCACCCATCGGTGAGTTGTACCGCTGGATCACGTCGCCCTGGAACGACAGCAACGCCAGCACCATCCACGGCGCCGCGACCGCAACGCGGGCACCGTTGACCGACCAGGACTGCCGCGACTCGAGCTCGGACCTCGTACGGGCGTCGTCGCGCAGGAACGTCGACAACGAACGCAGCAACCGACCGAGATCGCCACCGCCGACCTCGCGGGCGATCCGCAACGCCTCGACCACGCGATCGCCGACCGGATCCGCGAGCCGCGCCTTCAGCCGGTCAAGTGATTCCGCGAACCGTCCCGTCGACGCGTAGTCCGCACCGAACCGCCGGAACGGTTCGCGCAACGGCAGCGGCCCGCGCTCACCCACCTGCGCCAGCGCCTCGGACAGCGACAGACCGGCCCGGACCGCCGAGGCGATGTTGTCCACCACATCCGGCCACAGCTCACGAAACTCGGCGAGCCGCTTCCGCGCCCGGCTCCGCACTAGCGCGACCGGCAAACCACCAGCCATCAGGCCGAAGACCACGCCCACCGGCCACGCGCCCGAGACCAGGATCATCAGCAGAAACCCGCCCACTCCGGTGATCACGCACGCGCCGATGAACGCACCCGGCGTGACGCCCTCGATCCCGGCGCCGGCGAGCAACTCGCGGGTCCGGACGATCACTCGCCCGTCGGCGGCCGGCTGCGCATCGCCTGGCGCCACGAACGCAGCGATGATCAGCAGCAACCCGATCCCGAAGAACAACCCCAGCAGCAGGCCCATCAGCCCACCCCGCCTGGCAACTCGGTGAGCAACCCGGCCAGGTTGTACCCGGCCTGCAGGAACCGCTCGGGATGCGGAAGCTGCCCTTCGGCCCGGCGCAACTGGCCGTCCACGGTGCCGAACAGCGTCTCGGTCTCGATCGTCTGCTCCTCGATCCGCCCGCTGACCCCGACGATCTCCCGCACCCGTCGCTGCCCGTCCGGCCCGATCCCCAGATGTACGACGAGATCCACACACCCGGCCACAGTCGGCAGCACGAACCGGCTGCCGATGTTCTCGCCCGCCAGCAAGGGCAGCGTGCACATCTTCGTCAACGCCTCGCGCGCCGAGTTCGCATGGATCGTGCACATGCCGGGCAGGCCGCTGTTCAACGCCAGCAACAGGTCCAGGCACTCCTCGCCGCGCACCTCGCCGACGATCAATCGCGACGGCCGCATCCGCAGCGACTCCTTGACCAGGTCGCGCAGGCGCACCTCGCCGGTCCCCTCGAGACCGGCCTGCCTGGTCTGCATCGAAACCCAGTCCGGGATGGGCAGCTTGATCTCGAAGACTTCCTCGCAGCTGATCACCCGTTCGCTGCCGGGGATCGAGCCCGCAAGGGCGTTCAGCATCGTGGTCTTGCCCGCCTGCGTGCCGCCGGAGACGAGGACGTTCAGCCCGCACGCGACCGAGGCCTCCAGCACCGCGCCGGCGTGCGGTGTCAGCGAGCCGAGGGCGACCAGATCCGTCAACCTGGTCGCGCGGACCGTGAACTTCCGGATGTTGATGGCTGCAAAGCGTTGGGTGATGCCGCCTAGCACGATGTGCACCCGGCTCCCGTCCGGCAGCCGCGCGTCCGTGAACGGCTGGGACACATCGATCCGGCGGCCGGTCGTCTTCAGCATCCGCTCGACCAGGTCGCTGACCTCCTCCTCGGTCAGCACGGTCGTGGTCAGCTCATGGCGGCCCTCCCGGGCGATGAACACCCGGCTCGGCTCATTGATCCAGATCTCTTCGACGGTCGGATCGTCCAAGTAGCGCTGGAGCGGGCCGAAGCCGGCGACCCGGTCGTGCACCTCCCGGCTGACCGCGTCCAGGTCGGCGATCGGCGGGACCACACCGGTCAGACTGCGTTCGTCGTACTCGCGGACGACGGTCGCGACGATCGCGTTCACCGCCGCCGGGTCACGGAGGGGATCGATGCCCTCCCGGCGTACGACGTCGCGCACTTGCGCATCGATCAGCTCGACAGCACCGTCCCGGCCCGACCGGCGCGCGGCGAGTCTGTCGGCAGTCATCGGTCTCCCCGTGTGTGTCCCAGGCGGCGATCAGGCGGTCACCGTGAGCAACCATCCTTTCAACTCCGGGGCACCTCGCGCCACTGGCACCGGGAACCCTGTGGATAACCGTGTCATGCGAGGGGCTCACCGAGTGTGTTCGGGGGCTCACCCGGGAGTTGCAGGTTTCTGCCATCCGGGGTGTAACGCGGCGGGCGACTCGAAGCGTCGAAGGGGGTGAGGCGTCGGTGTGTGGCGCGACCGAGATGGGGCGGATGGCTTGCAACGGACCACAGAAGACTTCGAGGAGTTCGCCAGGGCGCGCACTCCACAGCTGTACCGATCGGCCTGGCTGCTGGCGGGCGAGCACCATCGGGCCGAAGACCTCGTGCAGGACACGCTGGCGAAGCTGTACCGCGCCTGGCGCCGGGTCCAGCACGTCGACAACCTGGCGGCGTACGCGCAGACCGTGCTGGTCCGCACCTACGTCTCCCAGCGGCGGCGGCGCAGCTCGTCCGAGCAGCCGGTAGCCGACCTGCCGGAGCGGGTGGAGCGGCCCGGTGACCTCGAGCTCCGGCTGGCTCTCCAGCAGGCGATGGCCGAGCTGTCCGCGCTGGATCGCGCGGTGCTGGTGCTGCGGTTCTTCGAAGATCGCAGCGTCGAGCAGGTCGCGAGCGATCTCGGCAAAAACACCGGGGCGATCAGGACCAGGACGTGGCGGGCGCTCGAGCGTCTCCGTGCCGTCCTCGGCGACGACGCCGTCCAGCTGATCACCCTCTGACCCGAAGGAATCCGATGAACGACATCAACGACACCCTGCCCGGCCTGATGCGCCGGGCGACCGAGAACCTGGAGCCCGCGTCGACCGACCTGGTCGAGCGCGGTATCCGCCGCGGAGCCGCCCAGCGCCGGCACCGGACGATCCTGCAGGCCGCTGCCGGCGTCACCGCCGTCGTGGCCACCGCCGCCGTGGTGGTCACCGGCACACAGGTGTTCGGCGGCCAGGCGCAGAAGTCACCCGCGGCCGGTCCTCCGACCGCCGCCGCAACGACGGCCACCTCGACCGCCAGGTCGCCGGCCGCGAAACCGGTCACCAAGGCCGAGACCTTGCAGACGCTCGTCAGGCTGCTGCCGGCCCGCCTGAAGGTGAAGTCGTCGCAGACGTGGGGCGAGGCCGGCTTCAACGGCGCCTCGGTGGTCGTCGACGACGGTCAGGGCGCCGCGCTGATCTCGGTGGCGCTGTCGGCACCCGGCATGGACGGAACCTGCTACAACCCGTCGCCAGGCAGCTGCGTGGCTCGCCCGGAGGGCTCCAAACTCACCGTCGAAGAAAACAGCCCCACGTACGACAAGGACAACAACCCGGGCGGTGTACTGCGCAACTGGGTCAACGTCATCCGCAAGGGCGGCGGGGGAATCAGCCTGCTCAGCTTCAACGCCGTCCAGGAGAAGCAGACCGAGCACACCCGGAAGCTGCCCGTGCTGACGGTGGCCGAGCAGACCGTGATCGCGGACAGCGACCAGTGGCGGTTCCCGCCGGCGCAGCCGCGGCCGACCGGCGGTCCCAGCAAGCCCGAGCCGAAGGACCCGGGGGCCGGCAAGGCTGCTGTCCCGGTGCAGCAGACACTGCAGACGCTCAAGTCCGTGCTCCCGAAGGGATCGCAGCTCACCAAGCCCGAGACGTGGGGCGGCGGAACGAACGGCTACAACGGCGCCGCGTACGTGACCAACGACGGCCACGGCGCGTCCCGCATCGAGGTTCTGGTCCGGTACGCCGAACCGCTGAAGAAGTGCACGGCTGAGCGCGGCACCACCTTCTGCAAGGTGCGGAAGGACGGTTCGGTCGTCGGCTGGTCCAAGGACGAGGTGGAGTACGCCGATGCCCGCCAGGACAAGTACGGCGTCCTGCACAACAGCGTCACGATCAGCTACCCGGACGGTCGCACCATCGATCTCACGAGCTACAACGGCCCGCAGCAGAAGGGTGTCAAGCACACCCGGGCAAAGGCGCCGTACAGCACCGACCAGCTGATCGAGATGGCCGGCAACGCGGGCTGGAAGTTCCCCGGCTCCGGCAAGTAGCAGTCTCGCCCTCGTGCACCGCGATCCTCTGAGGGGTGGATCAGCGGTGCACGAGGGTGTGCTCGAACGAGTAGCGGCTGGCGCGGTACAGATGGGAGCCGTATTCGACCGGCTGCCCGTGGTCGTCGTACGTGATCCGGGTCGTTGCCAGCAGTGGGGAGCCCGGCTCCTCGGAGAGCATGCGCGCCTGCTCGGGCGAGGCGGGGATCGCGGAGATCGTCTGGTGCGCCACCTTCAGGCGCACGCCCTCTGCCCGGAGCAGTTCGTAGAGACCCCGCTCGGCCAGCGTGGCCGGGTCTGTCTCCAGGAGCTCGGGCGGCAGCCAGTTGCGCATCAGCGCCAGCGGCTCGCCGTCCGCCCGTCTAAGTCGTTCCAGCCGGACCACCCGGTCGCCCTGCTCACACTGCAGCGCGGTAGCGACCTCCGCTGTCGCCGGGGCGACTCCGAACCGCAGTACGTCGGTCTCCGGCTTCCGGTGCGCCGCGGCCAGGTCGTCGTACAGGCTGGTCAGCTCGAGGGAGCGCCGTACCTGGCCGGAGTTGCCCACGACCTGCGTGCCGACGCCACGCTTGCGCACCAGCAGACCCTGGTCGACCAGGCGGGCGATCGCCTGCCGGACGGTGGGCCGGCTGAGCCCGTACGCCTCCGCCAGGTCCACCTCGTTGCTCAGCCGGGATCCCACCGGCAGCTCGCCGCCCTGGATCGCCGCCTCGAGTTGCTGCGCCAACTGCACGTGCAACGGCGTACGGCTGTTCCTGTCGACGCGGACCTGGACGGTGCTCATGGGCACATCCTGAAGCCTCGACCCGATTCCGTCGAGCCACGACCCGGATTTGATCAGATCTCTGCGTTTGTGAACGCCGTCCGGAACCGTTGCAACGCAAGGTCGCTGTCCGTGGCGGCGAACGCCTCCAGCCCGACCGTGCCGTCGTACCCGAGGTCGCGCAGAGTGGCCGCGATCGCGGCGTAATTGATCTCACCGGTCCCCGGCTCACAGCGCGTCGGTACGTCGGCCACCTGGATCTCACCCAGGTGCGGGAACGCCTTGCGGAGCAGGGCGATCAGGTTCCCCTCGCCGATCTGCGCGTGGTACAGGTCCAGCATCACCTTCAGGTGCGGATGATCGACTGCCTCGACCAGCGCGAGTACTTCGGCCGCCTTCCCGAACGGCACGCCGGGATGGTCGACGGGGTTGAGGTTCTCCAGCACGAACATCACGCCGTACCGCTCGCCGAGCTTCGCCAACCGCTCCAGCGTGCGCGCGGCATTCACCCACATCTCCCCGGTGACGTCGTACGTCGGTGTCACCGGCAACCCACGGTCGTCGAGCTCGGTGCCGTGCAGGTTGAGGCGTGGACACCCGAGCTCGAGGGCGACGTGGATCGACTCCTCCGCGGTCGCGAGCAACCGATCCTGCTCGTGGGTCAGCGAGCCGCCGACGTACCCGGTCATCGACGAGAACGTCGCACCGGTCTTCTTCAGCGCGGCCAGGTCCTTGGACATCCACGTCCAGATCTCGACGTCGAACCCGGCGGCATGGATCCGCTCCACCCGCTCGACGAACGGCAGGTCGGTGAAGATCATCTCCGCACAGACAGCGAGCCTCATGACAGCTCCACCGGCCGCTTCTCCTGGCACGACGTCATAGCCGCGAGCGCAACCTCCAACGCGTTGCGGGCATCGTGCCCGGTCACCGGAGGTACGCCGTTCCCGCGCACCACGTCGACGAACTCCGCGAGCTCCTGCACATAGGCGTCATGGAACATCTCCTCGTCACTGCGCAACGTCTGCTGATGCAGGCCGTTCGCGTCGTAATGCACCATCGGGCTGTTCGGTAGCCCGCCGGCCAGGACCATGCCCTTGCTGCCGAACACCTCTGCGCGGACGTCGTAGCCGTACAGCGCGGAGAAGTTTGCCTCCGCGGTCGCGAACGTGCCGTTGTCGAACGTGATCAGTACGACGGCGGTGTCGAGCAGCCCGTCCGCCTTGTACTGCGGGGCAACGAGCGCATCCGCCTTCGCGAAGATCTCGACGGGCCGCGCACCGGGATTGAGCCAGAGCAGCAGGTCGAAGTCGTGGATCAGCGTCTCGCGGAAGATCGTCCACGGCGGGGTGCCGGGTCGCAGACCGGCTGGTCCACCTGGGTCGCGGGTGGTCGAGCGCATGAGCTGCGGCGTACCGATGCCGCCGTTGTCGACGGTCCGGCGGGCTGCGGCGAAGTCCTTCGCGAACCGCCGGTTGAAGCCGACCTGGAAGGGGACCCCGGCCCGCTCGGTTGCGGCGATCGCCTGGTCGATCTCGTCCAGGGTCAGCGAGGCCGGCTTCTCGCACCAAACCGGCTTGCCCGCTGCAGCTGCGCGCTGGATCAGGTCGAGGTGGGCTGCCGCGATCGACGTGATCACCACGGCGTCCACGTCCTGGTCTTTGAGCAGACTGTCCACGTCAGTGGGGTTTGCGCCGTACCGTGCCGCCAGCTTTTGCGCCGCCTCCGGTCTGGCGTCGGCAACCGCCGCAAGCTCCGCACCGGGGACGTGCCGCGCGATGTTGCGCGCATGCATGGTGCCGATCCGGCCGGCCCCGATCAGCCCGAGCCGCACTACCGGCAGTCCGTGGTCTGTGCGCATCCTCCACCCCTTCGCCAGCAAGGACTAGAGCGCTCTAGTCAGCGCAAGCGAACACTGCTTTGATGGTGCTGGTCAAGACCCTGGGAGAATCGCCGAGATGAACCACCGACCGACGATGGAGGACGTGGCTGCCCACGCGGGTGTCTCCCGCGCACTGGTGTCGATCGTCTACCGCGAGGTGCCAGGTGCGAGCGACGAGACCCGGGCACGCGTTTTCGCTGCCGGCGATGAGCTTGGGTACCGCCCTGATCATCGCGCGCGGTTGCTGGGGCGTCAGCGGACCCGCTTGATCGGTGTGGCGTTCGACGTGCGGTACACGTTCCACGGCGACCTGGTCGAGGCGCTGTACCCGGCGGCCGAGTCGCTCGGCTACGACCTCACGTTGAGCGCGGTCACTGGATCCCGGCGGGAGGCAGTGGCCATCCAGTCGTTGCTGGACTACCGCTGCGAGTCCCTCGTGCTGCTTGGTCCCACCTCACCGCCGTCGGCGCTGGCTGCGCTTGCCGAAGCACAGCCGACGGTGGCGGTTGCTCGCAAGGTGCGCGGCGTTCACGTGGCGCGTACTGATGATGCCGCCGGATCACGTCTAGCTGTGGAGCATCTGCTGTCGCTCGGGCACACCCGGATCGCTCATGTCGACGGGGCCCGGGCGCCTGGTGCGGCCGAACGGCGTACGGCGTACCGTCGCGTGATGCGTCGGGCCGGACTCGAGCCACTCGTCGTCCCCGGCGGCCTGACTGAGGCCGCTGGTGCTGCGGCGGCGCGCGAGCTGCCGTCTGACGTCACCGCCGTTGCCGCCTTCAATGACGCCTGCGGCATCGGGCTTCTGCATGCACGGCGCTCCCCGGACCTGTCGATCATCGGGTACGACGACTCGACGCCGGCGCGGCTGGATCACATCCAGCTGACGACCATCGCGCAGAACGCGGACCGGCTGGCGTCGGCCGCGCTCGAACTCGCGACCTGCGAGGACCGTGACCCGCCACAGGAGGTCATCACCGAACCGGACCTGGTGGTGCGCGCGACCACCAAGCCGGTCAGCTGAGCTGTGTGGGCAAGTTGTACGGCGTGACCGGATGCAGGCTGCTTGGCGTCGTACGGACCGCAGGGAGCAGGTGGTGCGCGTGCAGCAGGTGCTGACAGGCGTGATGGAGGTCGGCCGGGAGGTCGTGGTGCAGGACCACGGACAACGCACCGGCTCGTAGCAGCGCCGCGTTGTCGGCGTCGAGGTCATGGGCGACGAAGCAGCGGTACGTGCGCTCGAGGTCGGTGAACGCCTGGACGATCGCCTGGTTGCCGCCGCCGATCGAATAGACCGCGTTGATGGCTGGGTCCGCGGTCAGTGCGGTCAGGGCCTGTCCGTGGATGGTGCTGTCGAGGCCGTCCGTCTCGGCCAGTTCGACGACCGACCGGTCCGGTGCCAACCGGCGCAGCGTGGAGCGGAAGCCCATCTCCCGCTCCTCCTCACCCCGGAACGAGCCCCGGCTCAGTGTGACGAGCACATTGCCCGCCTCAGTGCCCAGCCATTGCGTGAGGAAGTACGCTGCGGTCGCGCCGGCGGATCGGTTGTCGATACCGACGTACGCGCAGCGCTTGCTCGTTGGCAGGTCGGTGACGAGGGTGACGACCGGGATGCCGGCGGCCACCAGGCGGTCTACGGCCTGGATCACCTCGGGTTCGTCCGGCGCCTTGAGGATCACGCCCTGCGAGCCGCGCTTCCGCAGCTTGTCCAGGGTCGCGGTGATGTCAGCCGCGGAGGCAGTCTCACTCAGGTCGAACCGCGCCCGCAGCACCGCCGGGCGCAGGCCGGGCAGAGACGCTTCGAGGGCCTTGCGCACTGCTTGGGAGAAGCGGCCGGGAGCCTGCATGACCAGGTCGATCACGAGCGTGCGGCCACCGAGGCGGATCTGCGTGGTCTGCCGGTCGAGGTCCTGGATCGCCTGCTCGACCTGACGCCGGGCGCGAGCGCTCACGCCGGCCCGGCCGTTCAGCACCCGGTCGACGGTCGTCTCGCTGAGTCCGGCTTGGACCGCGACGTCACGTACTCGGTGCTCGCGTGCCATCGCGCTCCCATTTATCGCTGAATGATGGGTTTTTGGTGGATTCAGGGGATTCCAAACCCGTCAGGAAGCCACCACGCTAGAACAACAGACCGAGAGGAGCCACCCTCATGTGGTTGAACCCCGCCGACGCCAAGCTCGACGACCTGCTGACCGTCCTCAAACAGGAGACGAACCCCGCGGACTACCCGCACGCCGAGCAGATCGAGCAACAGGTCCCGCTGTACGACGCCGACCAGGTCCGGCGGGCTGACCAGCGGGCGGTGCAGACGGAGTTCGCCACCGCCTTCGCCGACGGGCCCGGGATCATCGTCCTGAAAGGGGCTTTCGGCAACGATGAGGTGGACGCAACCACCGCGGAGTTCAACCGGCTGATCGCACAGCAGCACGAGGCCGGGACCGCGGCCGGCGACCACTTCGCCAAGCCGGGTGCGAACGACCGGGTCTGGAATGCCTTGGAGAAGCTGGCGATCGGCGCACCGGAGGTGTTCACGGCGTACTACGGCAACGACCTGCTCGCGCTGGCTGCGTCCGCGTGGCTCGGACCGGCGTACCAGGTCACGTCGCAGGTGAACGTGGTGAATCCGGGTGGCGAGGGCCAGACGGTGCACCGGGACTATCACCTGGGCTTCCAGTCCGACGATGTGGCGGCGCAGTACCCGGCCCATGTGCACCGGTTGTCGTCCGTACTGACGCTGCAGGGCGCGGTGGCGCATTGCGATATGCCGGTGGAGTCGGGGCCGACGCTGTACCTGCCGCACTCGCAGAAGTACGAGCTGGGGTATCTGGCGTACCGGCAGCCGTCGTTCGCGACGTACTTCGAGGAGAACCACGTGCAGTTGCCGCTGGAGAAGGGTGACGCGGTGTTCTTCAACCCGGCACTGTTCCACGCGGCCGGGACCAATCACTCCGCGGAGATCAAGCGGATGGCGAATCTGCTGCAGATCTCGTCGGCGTTCGGGCGGGCGATGGAGAGCATCGACCGGGCCCGGATGATCGAGGCGGTCTATCCCTCGCTACTGCGGTTGACCGATCCGGTGGCCTTGGACAACGTCATCGCGGCCACCGCGGAGGGGTATGCCTTTCCCACGAACCTCGACCGCGATCAGCCGATCGGTGGCCTGGCTCCGCAGTCCCAGGCCGACCTGGTCCGTCAGGCGGTCGCCGAGACCTGGCCCGCGGACCGGTTGGCGCAGGCTCTCGCCGGCAACACCACCCGCCACCAGACCCACTAAGCCCAGGGTGAACGCTCGGTGAACGTGGTCCGGATCACGGGCAGCCGCTGTCGGACCGGCCTGCCCGTCAGGCAGGATGGCACGTTCGCCGTCCGGATCGCGGGCTACGCTTACCGACGCGCCCGCTGTACTCCCGCCTTGTACGGCCGACCCTCGAAGGAGATCGCATGGAACCGTTGCGGATCGGCATTCTCGGTGCCGCCCGGATCGCTGACCGGGCGATCGTCGCCCCGGCCCAGCTGACCGGTGCCCGGCTGGTCGCAATCGCGGCCCGGGATTCCGAACGGGCTGAGGCCTTCGCTGCGGAACACCAGGTCGAACGGGTGCACGCGTCGTACCAGGACGTACTGGACGACCCCGAGATCGAGGCGATCTACAACCCGCTCCCCAACGGCTTGCACGGGCCGTGGAACCTGCGGGCGATTGCCGCAGGCAAGCACGTTCTGACGGAGAAGCCGTCGGCCAGCAACGCGGCCGAGGCGACGCAGGTGCGTGACGCGGTGCAGAAGTCCGGATTGGTCTTCATGGAGGCGTTCCACTACGCCTACCACCCGGTGATGCGCCGCCTGCAGGAGCTACTGGCCAAGGGCGAGCTCGGCGACCTGCAGCACATCGAGGCCACCATGGTGATGCCCCCGCCGCCGGACCAGGACCCGCGGTGGTCGCTGCCGCTTGCCGGTGGAGCCGTGATGGACGTCGGTTGTTACGCCATCCACGCCCAGCGGATGTTCGCGCCGTACGCCGGTGGTGCGCCGAAGCTCGTCAGCGCCCGGGCCGGCGAACGCAAGCGGCTCCCGGGCGTGGACGAGTGGTTGAACGCGGACTTCGAGTTCCCGAGCAGTGCGACCGGCGCGGTCCGGACCAGCATGGCGGCCGAGAACGTGGAGTTCAGCCTCAAGGTCGTCGGCGCCCGTGGTGAGGCGTTCGCGCCGTTCTTCGTGCTGCCGCACAACGACGACCGGGTGATCGTGACGACCAAGGAAGACACCTGGGTCGAGCACCGTGGCACCCGGTCGTCGTACACCTACCAACTCGAAGCCTTCACCGCCGCAATCCGCGACGGCGCCCCGGTCCTCACCGACGCCGAGGACGCGCTCGCGACAATGCACCTGATCGACACCTGCTACCAAACAGCCGGCCTCCCCCTCCGCCCAACCACCACGCTCTAGTACTCAGCCGTCGAGCAGGCGGCTGATGGGTGCTTGGCCCACGACTGCGCTGTGGGCTGTGTGGCCGACCGCCGCGACCGGCCACACAGCCCCATGTCCGGTTGCCAATGGACCTTCGACAGCCACCCGCAACCGGAGATCGTCCCGACGTCAACCCAACCGCGCGATCACCAACCGCATGATCGAGTGCGGCTAGTTCTGTGTGGCCGCCGCGGTGGCGAACGCCTGGATGACTGGGTGCGGGCGGGTGCCGTCGCCGGAGAGTTCGGGCTGAAACAGGGTGGCCAGGTAGAAGGGGTGGCCGGGAAGCTCCGCGATGCGGGGGTCGCCGATGTCGTCGTGCGCGCTGAAGACCAGGCCGTGCTCTTCCAGGAGTCCCATCCGGCTGCTGTCGAGGCCGTAGGAGCAGTGGTACCGCTCCATCGACCGCTCGACGCCGAGGATCTCGGCGGCACGCGTTCCGGGCTTGATCTCGACCGGGCCTTCGTGACCGACGAGTGAGCACGCCAGCGGCACGATCAACAGGTCGTCCGCCGTCGGGTTGTTCTCGGCGTTCTGCGCGTCGACCGCGCCGGCCACGTTGCGCGCGTATTCGAGCATCGCGTGCTGGAACCCGGCGCAGGTGCCGAGGAACGGGATCTGGTTCTCCCGGGCGATCCGGACCGCCTCGATCGCGCCGTCCTCGGACTGGTACGGGCTTCCGGGGAGCAGCCAGATCCCGTCGAATCCCTTCAGCGTCCCGTCGACCTCGTCGGTCGGTACCCAGTAGACGTCGAGGTCCAACTGGTCTCGTTCCTTGAGCCGGTCCAGCAGACCAGGCACGCGGCCATGTGAGCGAACATGCGGCGAGCGGTCGGCAACCAGGGCGATGCGCCCGGAGTATGCGTTCATGCTCTGATCCTGACCGCTGACCCGGTATCAGCGCCAACGATGATCTCTGCACTGCCGATAAGCGATACTGATCCACGTGGATCCCCACCTCCTGCGGACCTTCGTCGCGGTCGCCGAGCACGGCTCGTTCTCCGCCGCCGCCGACCACCTCGGCTACACCCAGTCCGCCGTCTCCCAGCACATCGCCGCCCTCGAACACGACCTCGGTACGCCGCTCCTCCGCCGGCGTCCCGTGGTCCCGACGCCGTCCGGCGAGCGCCTGCTCGAACACGCCGGCCCGATCCTCCTCCGGCTCGACGCCGCCCGCGCCGATATCCGCCGTACGATCGCCGACCCGCCAGGCACCCTCACCATCGCCGCCTCCCCGCTGGCCGCAGCCAGCCGCCTGGCCGCCGCCTTGCGAGAGGTACGCCGTACCCGTCCGGGGACCGAGGTTGCGGTAACGGTCTGCGGCCGCGAAGCGGTCGTCCAAGGCGTCGCCGCGGCAGAGTTCGACCTCGGCCTGGTCGACGGCGTCGCCGCGCCCAGCGATCCACTCCGCTTGTCCGACGCCGGCCCAGTCCGGACCAGCGCCGTAGCCCACGAGGACCTGGTCGCGGCCCTCCCAACCGATCATCCACTGGCCGGTCGCCGGGGCCTGGCGCTGAACGACCTGGCCGACGCCCGCTGGATCGACGCCCCCGACCTCGGCGCGCCTCTTTCCACCCTGCGCGCTGCGACCGGCTCCGACGCCTTCCGGCCCGCGCTCACCTACACGGGCACCGACCTCCAGACCCTGCTGACCTTGGTCATGGCCGGCCACGGCCTGACGGTCCTCCCCCGTTCAGCGGCGACGCCTGTCGCCGCTGTTCCCGTCACCACGCCGCGACTCGTGCACCGAATCGAACTCCTCCACGGCCACCTGGATGCGCCGGCCGGCGCCGCACTGGCGGCGGCGCTGGCCGGCAGCTCAGACGTCGAGTAGTTGCTCCAGGCCCGCACGTGTCATCGGGTACTCGAGGACACCGACGGCTTCCCGCTCCGCGAAGACGGCGCGCTCCGGATCGTCCACGTTGACCGCTTCGCACATCATGTTGAAGGCCCAGTTGAGCCAGCCGGTGACCGCGATGCCGAACGACGACACGTCGAGCTTCGGCCATTCCCGCACCTCGGCATAGCCCTCACGGAATGCGGCGATCCCCTTCCGGTTGATCGACGGCCGCGTGAACCACTGCGTCAGCGCCGAACAGATCTCGAGTTCGGGCGTCAGTGATCCGGTGAAGTCCCACTCGGTGACGATCAGTTCGCCTCGATGCCCCAGCCGTACATTCGACGGGATGAGGTTGCTGATGCACAGGATGAGCTGATCGGACGAGACGTCCGCCTCGATCGCGTGCAGGTCGAGCAGGCCCGGCAGCGCGGCGTCGAGGCGCTCGGTCCATGGTTTGCCGGCAGCGTGAGCTTCGCCGCGCAGCTTGTTCCACTGGGCGGCCGTGCCACGTTCGGTGAGATAGGGATGGATGGGTGCGGCACTCGGGATCGCCAACCCGTGCAGGATCCCGAACGTCGTACCGACCCGACGAGCCAGAGCAGTCGATACAGGCAACGCGGGCGACGGCCGCACCTCGATCCACTCGTGCACTCGCCAGCTCTCGTCCCGCACGCTCTCGATCAGCCGGCCCTGCGGACTCCGCACCGCGATCGGCGCTGCCACTCCAGCCTCGACCGCGGCCTCGCGGAGCCGAGCACCGATCTCCGCCTGTTCCTCGGTGATCCAGTCGTAGACCGTCACCGCCAGCCAGCGGCCTCGATCGGTGGTGATCGCCCAGCACCGGCCCATCGGTGTGAACGACACCGGGCTCGCGGGCTCGCTCACCGCGCCCAGCCCGAAGACCTCGGCCAGCTTCTCGGCCAGGCCCTCGGGCGCGGCGGGCGTGTCCGCGATCCGTCGCTCGACCTCGGCCTTCAGTGCAGGCCAGTCCCGCTCGCCGTACTCGGCAGCCAACGCCCGCTGCGCATCGGCGAGCGAAGCGCCCGCATCGGACTCGCGCAGTACGGCCAGAAGGTCCTTGGCCTCTTTGCGCAGGTACTCGATACTCGGGCGATCCGGCAGCAGTCTCATAACGCGTCCTCTCGTACCCGGACTCGCACGGGCCACAAGAGAGCGTCACGAACCGCGCTCAACCCAATCGGTAGGTGAGGTGGCTTCCAGCCTTCCGGCGAGTCTCGGCGCGTCCCCACTACGCCCTGACGACGCTACCGAAACCGGCCTACTCCGGTCAACGGCTACTTCCGCGCCTGTTTGGTGGGCGGGATGATGGCGTTGTCGCTGGGGTTGGCTTTCGGCTTCTTGGGTTGCTTGGGCTTGCGGACTTCACGTCCGCCTTTGTTCTTCGACATGACAACTCCCGGGGCTCGAGGGGCGGCTGAACTCGAACGGGCCTGCCGGCCCTTCGTACGCCGCGGTACTCCTCATGCCCCGGGGGTTGCCTTCGACGCTACACCCGAACTGTCTGTTTCAGTCGTGAGTCGGGAAGCCCAGGTTGATCCCGCCGTGGCTCGGGTCGAGCCAGCGGGAGGTGACGACCTTGCCCCGGGTGAAGAAGTGCACGCCTTCCATCCCGTGCGCGTGGGTGTCGCCGAACAACGAGTTCTTCCAGCCACCGAATGAGTAGTAGGCCATCGGCACCGGGATCGGCACGTTGATACCGACCATCCCGACCTCGACCTCGTTCTGGAACCGGCGGGCGGCACCACCGTCGTTGGTGAAGATCGCGGTGCCGTTGCCGTACGGGTTGGAGTTCACCAGCCCCAGGGCATCGTCGTACGACGCCTGCCGGATGACGGACAGCACCGGGCCGAAGATCTCGTCGGTGTAGATCGACATCTCCGGCGTCACCTTGTCGAACAGGGTCGGCCCGAGCCAGAACCCGTCGGCCGCGCCGTCGAACTCACCGTCGCGCCCGTCGACGACGAGCTCTGCACCTTCCTCGACGCCGGCGGCGACGTACCCGGCGACCTTGTCACGGTGCGCGCCCGTGACCAGCGGGCCCATGTCGCAGCCGCGCGTACCGTCGCCGGTCCTCAGCTTCGCCATCCGGTCCTTGATCTTGCTGATCAGCTCGTCGGCGATCGGCTCGACCGCGACCAGCGCGGAGATCGCCATGCAGCGCTCACCCGCCGACCCGAAGCCGGCGTTCACCGCGGCGTCGGCGGCCAGGTCCAGATCCGCGTCGGGCAGCACGATCATGTGGTTCTTCGCGCCGCCGAGGGCCTGCACGCGCTTACCGTTCTTGGTGCCGTTCTCGTAGACGTACTTCGCGATCGGAGTCGAACCCACGAACGACACCGACTTGATGTCCGGGTGCTCGAGCAGCCGGTCGACCGCCTCCTTGTCGCCGTGGACGACGTTCACCACGCCGTCGGGCAGACCGGCCTCCTTCCAGAGCTCGGCCATCGCGTTCGCCGCCGACGGGTCCTTCTCGGACGGCTTGATCACCACGCTGTTGCCACAGGCAACAGCGATCGGGACGAACCACATCGGCACCATGGCCGGGAAGTTGAACGGCGAGATGACCGCACTGACGCCGAGCGGCTGGCGGATCGAATACACGTCCACCTTGGTCGACACGCCCTCGCTGAACCCGCCCTTGAGCAGGTGCGGGATGCCACAGGCGAACTCGATCACCTCGAGGCCGCGCGTCACCTCGCCGACCGCATCGGACAGCACCTTGCCGTGCTCGGCGGTGATCAGCGCGGCGATCTGCTCCTTGCGCTCGTTCACCAGCTCACGGAACGCGAACAGCACCTGGGCCCGCTTGGTGAGTGACGTCTGCGCCCAGGCCCGCGACGCCTCGTGGGCGACCTTCACCACCTCGTCGACGGTGGCGGCCGAGGCCAGGTCGAGCTCACCGGTGACCTCGCCCGTCGCCGGGTTGTAGACGTTGCTGGTGCGCTCCGAGACCCCGGTCCACGGGCTCCCGCCGATCAGGTGGGTGATTCGCTGAATACTCACAACCGCATCCCTTGTTTGGTCAGTAGCTCCGTGATCCTGTCCCGCATGAACGTGCTCGACTCGCGAGCCCGTTCCTCCCAGGCGAAGACACAGGTGGTGATGGTCCCGTCGAACCCGGCCGCGGCCAGGCTCGCGAACAGTTCGTCGAAGTCGACCTCGCCCTGGCCGATGTCCAGGTGCTGGTGCACCCGGACAGTCGATCCGGGCGGGTTGACGATGTAGCGCAACCCGGACGATCCGGTGTGGTCGAACGAGTCGGCCACATGGATGTTGGTCAGCAGGTCGCCGGCGTGACTGATGATGCCGGGGGCGTCGTTGCCCATGTGGAACGTGTGCGGCGCGCAGTAAAGGAAGCTGACCAGCGGGTGGTTGATCCCGCGGATCAGGTCGACCGCCGCCTTGCCGTCCTCCTCGAAGTCGTCCGGATGCGGCTCGAGCACCAGCCGCACGCCCTCGGCTTCGAAGACCGGAAGCAGCTCCTCCATCGAGCGCCAGAACTGTGCCTCGCTCCGGGCCGCCTGCTCGGGGCGACCGTTGAACTCGGAGTTCATCACGTCGACCCCGAGAGCCGCGGTGATCCGGATCGCCCGTTTCCAGTAGCGGACCGCGGCCTGTCGCTCGTCCTCGTCCGGCCCCGACCACTTGTACAGCGGAAGCACGGACGAGACCCCGACGCCGGTGGCACCCAGCTCACGCCTGAGCGCGGCAACGCCCTCGTCGCCGACCCGTGGATGGTTGAAGAACGGGAGAAAGTCGTCTCGTGGCGACAACTCCATCCACTGGTACCCGAGCTCCGCGACCAACGCCGGCAGTTCGCGCAACGGCGTACTGCGGAACATGTACGGATCGAGGCTGAGCTTCACCCGAGCACCTCACTCCTCGACACCATCTCGACCTCCACCGGACGCTTCTCCTGCAACGACTGCACGCCTGCCGTGCAGACGGCGGCCGCCGCGTACCCGTCCCAGGCTGCCGGACCGTCGATCGTGCCCTTCGCCACCGCGTTCACCCAGCGCTGGATCTCCAGGTCGTACGCCAGGCCGAAGCGGACCCGGAAGTCGTCCGGCACCGCACCACCCCAGTGTCCGGCCCGCCTGGTCAGCACGTCGACCCCCAGGCCAATGGTGGCGTTGCCCTGCTCGGCCACAGCCTCACAGCGGACCTCGTACCCGACCTGGCAGTTCACGAACACCTCGACGTCGGCCATCGCCCCGCTCGCCATCTCGAACACCGCGAACTGCGGGTCCTGTACGCCGTCCCCCACCAGGCCGGACGGCTTCGGCGAGTGCACGGTGATCCGCGCGATCTCGTCGTCGAACAGCCAGCGCGCGACGTCGACCTCATGGACCATCGAGTCTCGCACGATCATCTCGCTGCGGAACGTCGGCGGGGCTGTCTTGTTCCGGTGGACGTTGTGCAGCAGCAAGGTCCGGCCGAGTTCACCGGAGTCGAGCAGCTGTTTCAGCGCGGCGTACTCCGGGTCGAAGCGGCGCATGAAGCCGACCTGGATCAGCTGCTTGCCGAGCTTGTGCTCCGCCTCGACGATCCTTAGCGACGACTCCGCGTCCATCGTCAACGGCTTCTCGCAGAGCACCGGTTTCGACTGCTCCAGACAGGCCGTCAACTGCTCGGCGTGAGCGAAGCCGGGTGACGCGATGATCACCGCGTCCACGTCGGCGTCACCGATCAACGCCAGCGGGTCGTTGATCGCCCGTACGTCGTCGAAGAACGCGGCCAGCGCGCCCGCACGGTCGGTGTCCGGATCGGACACCGCGACGAGGTGGCCGCCGGAGATCCGGTGCGCCACTCGCTCCGCGTGGTCCGCGCCCATCATCCCGACCCCGACGATCCCGATCCTCAGGTCCCGCATCTCCACCTTCTCTCTGCACCGCTGATGTCTGCACTGCTGATGCCTGTACTAGCGCCGCACGCAAGCCGGCCAGATGATCCTGGCCGGCCCGCGTGGACCGGGGTGTCCTAGATTCCGCCCGGACGGTCGTGCGGTTCGGCCACCACTTCAGGGTCGATCTCGCGCAACTCGTGGCTCAGCGCCTCGAGCTCCGACCCACCGGCCATCTCGTTGGTCAGCTGCGCCAGCGTGATGTCGGCCCGATGCGTGTCGAGCGCGACCCGGCCCAGCTTCAGCACCACGAAGTGGTTGCCGACCAGGTAGGCGTGGTGCGGGTTGTGCGTGATGAACACGACGCCGAGCCCCGCGTCGCGCGCCTTCACGACGTACTTCAGCACCACGCCGGACTGCTTCACGCCGAGCGCGGCCGTCGGCTCGTCCAGGATCAGCACCTTGGCACCGAAGTAGATCGCGCGGGCGATCGCGATGCACTGCCGCTGGCCACCGGACAGCATGCCGACCGGCTGCTCCAGATTGGGAATCGAGATCCCCATCTTGGTCAGTTCCTCGCCGGCGATCTGCTTCATCTGGGCGCTATCCAGCCGGCCGAACGGCGCCTTGGTGATCTCGTTGCCCAGGAAGAAGTTCCGCCAGACCGACATCAGCGGAGCCAATGCCAGATCCTGGTAGACGGTCGCGATCCCGCTGTCCAGCGACTCGCGCGGCGAACTGAACCGGCGCTCCTCACCGTTCACCGACAAGGTCCCGTCAGTGTGCTCGTGCAGGCCGGCGATGATCTTGATCAGCGTCGACTTGCCCGCACCGTTGTCGCCCAGCACACAGGTGATCTCGCCCTGCCGGACGGCCAGCGTGACACCACGCAGCGCATGTACGTTGCCGTAGCTCTTGCCGACGTCCTCCAGATGCACCACCGGCGTGTTCGGACTGCTGACGGCCTCTTCCGCGAAGCTGTCGGTGGTAGTCATCGCGCGTCCGCCCTTCTCTTCACGACCAGGTTGACGATCGTTGCCAGCAGCAACATCACGCCCAGGAAGGCCTTGAACCAGTCGGCGTTCCACCCGGCGTACACGACACCGAGCTGGGTCATGGCGAAGATCAGCGCACCGATCGCCGATCCGACCACGGACCCGTAGCCGCCGGTCAGCAGGCAGCCACCGACCACGGCCGCGATGATGTAGATGAACTCCTTGCCGACGCCCTCACCCGACTGCACGCTGCTCTGGGTGAAGAGCAGGTGCATGCCGGAGAACCAGGCGAAGAAGCCGACCACCATGAAGAGCCCGATCTTGACCCGCTTGACCGGCACACCGACAGCCCGAGCCGCTGCCGCGTCACCACCCACGGCGAAGATCCAGTTGCCGATCTTCGACTTGAGCAGCACCCAGGAGCCGGCGATCACGAACAGGACCCACCAGACGACGAGGATCTTGATGTTGACCGAGCCGATCTTGAACTCCGAGGCGAACACCGACTTCGCCGACTCGTAACCGTCCATGTCGCTGATCGAGTTCGACGCGACCTGGCCGGACACCAGCCGGGTGATCGCGAGGTTCAGGCCCTGCAGGATGAAGAACGTGCCCAGCGTGACCAGGAAGCTGGGCAGACCGGTCTTCATCAGCAGCCACCCGTTGAAGGCGCCGACAGCCACCGCTGCGACCAGCGAGACCAGGACGCCGACCCAGACGTTGACGCTGAACTGATAGGCGAACAACCCGGCGAACAGCCCGGACGTGGTCACCGCCACGCCGGCGGACAGATCGAACTCGCCGCCGATCATCAGCAGCGCCACCGGCACCGCCATCGTGCCGATCAGCGCGGCCTGGTAGAGGACCGTCCCGATCGTGGCCGTGCTGCGGAACTGAGCGGCCACGATCAGGAAGAACACGAGGATGACCGCGGCGCCGACCAGCGACCCGATCTCAGGCCGGCTGAGCAGCCGGGCTCCCAACGAACGCTGCGAGACCCGGTCGTCGACCGATGTCGGCGCCGTGACTGTGGTAGTCATGGCGAGTCCTCAGCGCGTCCCGTTGGCGGCGAACTTCTCCACCGAGGCGACGTTGTCCTTGTCGATGAACGCCGGACCGGTCAGTGTGGCCTGGCCACCACCGATGGTGTTGCCGTTGGTCTTGTACAGCCAGAGGCTGTCGACCGCGAGGTAACCCTGCAGATACGGCTGCTGGTCGACGGCCCACTGCACGCTGCCGTCCTTGATCGCCGCCACCAGGTCCTTGTTGGTGTCGAAGGTCCCGATCTTGGCACTCGACCCAGCGGCCTTGGCGGCCTGAACCGCGGCCAGAGCGAACGGCGCCCCCAGCGTCACGACGTAGTCGACGCTCTTGTCCTGCTGCAGCTTCGACGTCATGGTCGTGGTGCTGCCCGGCATGTCAGTACCGGTGATGTAGATCTTCTCGGTGTTCGGGAACTTGTCCTTCACACCCTGGCACCTGGCCTCCAGGCCGACGTGCCCCTGCTCCTGGATCACGCAGACAGCCTTCTTCGCGCCGA
Source organism: Kribbella sp. NPDC051952 (assembly GCF_040680855.1). NCBI lineage: Bacteria > Bacillati > Actinomycetota > Actinomycetes > Propionibacteriales > Kribbellaceae > Kribbella > Kribbella sp. NPDC051952. Next base: position 83,297 of record NZ_JBFAXQ010000023.1, on the reverse strand, counting down.
GCTGCGTCAGCTTCTCGCCGGCCGCCTGGCCCGCGATCCGCTCGTCCTGCCCGAAGTACCCCATCGCGCCGGCCTGCTTCCACGCTTCGATACCACCGTTCAGCGCCACCACCGGAATGCCGCCGTCGGCCGCCTTCTTCACGTTCGCCTGCATCGCGTCGGCCTTCGCCAGCGTGACCGCGATGCCGTCGACCTTCGAGTCGATCGCCGTTTGCACCAGGTTGGCCTGGTCGGCCCCCTCCGGCGCACCGGAGTACTGGAGGTCGACGTTGTCCTTCTTCGCCGCGGCCTCGGCACCTCTGCGGACCAGGTCCCAGAAGGTGTCACCAGGCGCCGCGTGCGTGATGAACGCGACCTTCATCCGGGGTGTGTCCGCGACGTTGCCGCCCGAACCCGCTGCCTGCTGCTCCTCCTGCTTGCCGCCGGACGAACTACATGCCGCCAGCGCCGCGACCAGGACGAGCGCCGCCCCCGTGGCCACCGTCTTCTTCTGCCACCGAACCATGACTACAACCAGCCTTTCGTGTTACGCGGTAACACCGCGCTCTTGCCAGTGACCAGAGAGTGAATACTCTGCTGGTCGTCAGACGGATACACCACCCCCGTGCGTCCGCAGATAGCTGAGCGTCCGCTGCGCGATCGGCAGCGGGACGTCCGGTGGGCAGGGATACAGATCCTGCTCGACGATCGCGAACACATCCGCCTCGAGCCCCGCCAGTGCGTCCAGCACCGGCGGCAGCTCGGGTATGCCGTACGGCGGCTCACACATGACGCCGCGTTTGACCGCCTCACCGAAGCCGACTCCGTCGTCCTGCACCGCGGCGAGGATCTTGGGGTCGACCTGCTTGAGATGGACGTATCCAATCCGGTCCGGATGGTCCTGGATCAGTTTCAGGTTGTCGCCACCGCAGTAGCTGATGTGCCCCGTGTCGAGGCACAAGTTCACGTACGCGCCGTCGGTCACCTCGAGGAACCGCTCGACCGACTCCTGTGTGTCCACATGGCCGTCCGCGTGCGGGTGGTACTGCGTCAGCAGTCCGTAGTCCTCGGCGATCCGGCGACCGAGCTCGGTGACCTGCTCCCCGTGCCTGGCCTGACCGTCCTCATCGAGCCGTGCCTCGGTGACCTCTCCCGTCACCGAATCGCGCCACATCGAGGGGATCACGACCAGGTGCTTCGCGCCCATCGCGGCGGTCAACTCGGCCGCCTTGGACACATCACGCCAGGTCGAGTCCCAGGAATCCGGGCGATGCAGGTGCTCGAAGATCGTGCCGGCCGTCATGGTCAGCCCGCGCTTGTCGAGCTCGTCCTTCAACCGGGCCGGATCCGTCGGCAGGTAACCGTACGGCCCCAGTTCGATCCGGGTGTAGCCCGCGCCGGCGACCTCGTCGAGGAATCGCTCCCACGGCGTCTGCTGCGAGTCGTCGGCGAACCACACGCCCCATGAGTCCGGCGCGGTGCCGACGTTGACGTTGCCCATGTCAACGATCTCCTTCGGTCGGCGCCAGGTACGGCTGCTGCGTCTTCTTGGATTCCTCGTACGCCGCCGATGCCGCCTGCGTGGAACCCAGCTCGGAGACCTCGCTGACCGGCACGTCCCACCAGGAGTCGCTGTCCGGCGCACCGATCAGCGGGTCGGTGGTGACGTGGATCGCGATCGGCCCAGTGGCGGCCTTCGCGGTCCCGATCGCCTTCTCCAGCTCGGTCCGGCTGTGCACGTCCAGCACCTCGATACCGAAGCTGCGCACATTGGCGGCCAGGTCGACCGGCAGGTAGTCGCCGTCCAGCCGACCGTCCCCGGTGCGCTTGCGGTACGCCGTGCCGAACCGCTGGGAACCGAGTGACTCCGAGAGTGCGCCGATCGACGCGAAGCCGTGGTTCTGAACGAGAACCACGATGATCTTGATGTTCTCCTGGACCGCGGTCGCGAGCTCACTGGACATCATCAGGTACGACCCGTCGCCGACCATGACGAACACATCGCGATCCGGCGCACCGAGCCGTACGCCGAGGCCGCCGGCGATCTCGTAACCCATGCAGGAGAAGCCATATTCGACGTGGTATCCCTTCGGGTCGCGAGTCCGCCAGAGTTTGTGCAGGTCGCCCGGCATCGAACCGGCCGCGCAGACAACAACATCAGAAGGCTCCGACAATTCGTTCACCGCGCCGAGAACCTGGCCCTGGGTGAGCAGACCTTCGGCCAGCTTGGCGGTCACGTCCTCGGGCGGGTTGTAGGTTGCGTCGACAATGCCGTCCCAGTTCCTTGCGAGTTCCGTGGCCGAGGCCGTGTACTGGTCGTCCACGGACCAGTCACCGAGTGCGGATCCCAACGAAACAAGGGCTTCCCGCGCATCGGACACCATCGGGAGGCCGGAATGCTTACCACCGTCGAAACGCGCGACGTTGATGTTGACGAACTTGACCGCGGGGTTCTGGAAGGCCGTCCGCGACGCAGTCGTGAAGTCCCCGTAGCGGGTGCCGATCCCGATCACCAGGTCGGCGTCGCGCGCGAGCGCGTTCGCGGCCGTGGTTCCGGTGGAGCCGATCGATCCGACCGACTGTGGGTGGTCGTAGCGCAGCGATCCCTTGCCCGCCTGGGATTCCGCGACCGGGATCCCGGTGGCCTCGGCGAACTCGCGCAGCGCGTCCTGCGCACGGGAGTAGGCGACCCCGCCGCCGGCGACGATCAGCGGCCGCTCGGACGCCTTGAGGAGATCTGCCGCTTTGTCGACAATAGATGCCTCGGGCAACGGGCGGGCGACGTACCAGGTGCGCTCCGCGAACAGCTCCTCCGGCCAGTCGTGAGCCTCGGCCTGCACGTCCTGGGGCAGCGCGATCGTGACCGCGCCGGTCTCGACCGGATCCGTGAGTACGCGCATCGCATTCAGCAACGCGGACGGCAGCTGCTCCGGCCGCCAGATCCGGTCGAAGTACTTCGAGACCGGGCGGAAGGCGTCGTTGACCGAGATGTCACCGGCGCTGAAGGACTCCAGTTCCTGCAACACCGGGGTGGCGACCCTGGTGGCGAAGACGTCCGACGGGAGGAGCAGGACCGGCAGCCGGTTGACCGTGGCGAGCGCGGCACCGGTGATCATGTTGGTCGAGCCGGGCCCGATACTCGCCGTACAGGCATAGGTCTGCAGACGGTCGCGGGTCCGGGCGAAGGCGGCGGCGGTGTGCACCATCGCCTGCTCGTTCCGGGCCAGGATGTAAGGCAGTGCGGCCGGATCCTCGAGCTCGGACTGCAGCAGCGCCTGGCCGACGCCGGCGACGTTGCCGTGGCCGAAGATCCCGAAGCAGCCGGCGAACAGCTTCTGCCGCTCGCCATCACGCTCCGAGAACTGGACGCTCAGGAATCGCACCAGCGCCTGCGCGACCGTGAGCCGTACCGTCATCGCTGTCCTCCGGGAAGTAGTGCGTCGGCCTCGGCCCGGCGCAGGTCGGTTACGTCACTCATCGCCGGCCTCGTTCCGTCCGAACGGCAGGCGGGGATCGATGGGCTGGGTGTTCCACAGTTCACGGACCCAGCCGTGCCGCGGGTCGTCACTGATCAGCCAGGCGCGTTCGGTGCCCGGGCCGGCCATCACGTTCAGGTAGTACATGTCGTAGCCGGGCGGCGCCATCGCCGGGCCGTGCCAGCCGTGCGGGACGAGCACCAGGTCGCCACTGCGGACCTCGGCCAGGACATCGATCGGCCGGTCTTCGGTGCCGTAGACCCGCTGGTAGCCGATCGGATCATTGCCTTTGACACCTTCCGGCACATCGTCCGACAGCTGCAGCTCGAAGTAGTAGATCTCCTCGAGCACGCTCTCCTCGCCCGGTTTGTGCTCATCATGCTTGTGCGGCGGGTACGACGACCAGTTGCCGGCCGGCGTCAGCACCTCACAGGCGATGATCGAGTCCGCGTCAAGGACACCCGGCGTACCGAAGTTCCGGACCTGCCGGGAGGCCACGCCGGCACCGCGCAGCTCGGTCTCCACCTGCTCGACCCCGATCCGCCGGAACGGGTAGTCGTTGGCCGCCTTCGCGTGGGGGAAGGCGATCCGCGCACCACCGTGGCTGACGACGGCGACCGTCGTACCACGCGGCACATAGGCGAGATCCGTCGGACCGGCGAAGACATCGGCGCGACCGCCCAGCGGGACGGCCTCGCCGTCGACGATCACCTCCGCCGAGCCGCTCAGCGGAAGGACGAGGTACTCGCAGTCGCCGGTGTCGATCTCGACTGTCTGGCCGGGAAGCAAGGTGCGGACCGACAAGCCGGTGTGATGCCAGCCGGGTTCGCCGGGACGCACCATCAGCTCGAAGCCGTCGCGCGCGGTCGACCCCGCGGGCCTGAACCACTCGTTCATGCGGCACCTCCGTGGACGAGAGCGGCAGCTTGGTCGACGGCCGACGCCACGTTGCCGTCCGGCGGGAAGAGCAGAGCCCGGCCGACCACGAGGCCGCGGACCGAGGGCAGCGTGAGTGCCTTGCCCCACGCGGCGTACGTCTCCTCGGGCGCGCCGGTCGGGTCACCGCCAAGCAGCATCGTCGGCAGGGTCGTGGCCTCCATCACCCGGTCGAGTTCGTCGACGACGGGCAGCTTGAGCCAGGTGTATGCGCTGGTCGCGCCGAGTCCGGCGGCGATCTGGATCGACTTGATCACCGAGTCCGGGTCGAGCAGGTTCGTCACCCGGCCGTCCGTCCGCGTCGACCAGAACGGCTCGACCATCGCCATCAGCTTGTGCTCGGCGAGGCCCGTGACCGCGGCCGCGCTGCTCTCCAGCGTGGCCACTGTGCCCGGGTCGCCGAGATCGATCCGGGTCAGCATCTTGCCGCCGTCGAGGCGACGGTCGGCGATCTCGTCGGCCGAGCGGTATGCGGTGAAGCGGTCGTCCAGTTCGAACGCCGCACCCTGCAGGCCGCCGCGGTTCATCGAGCCGATGACAACCTTGCCTTCGAGCGCACCAAGGAGAAGCAGGTCTTCGAGGATGTCCGGGGTTGCGAGGACACCGTCGACGCCGGGACGCTCCAAGGCAGTCATCAGCCGGCCGATGAGGGCCGGGCGGCTGGCCATTGCCATTCGATCACCACGGACTCCAAGAGCACCTCGGGCCGGGTGATCGGCGGCCACAATCAACAGCCGCCCGTCCTTGCCCACGAGCGCGCGAGTCCGCCGCTGCTGCCATGCCTCGGCAACGCGCTCCGGGTGGCGAACGCGAATCTCGGTCAACTCCGCCAACCGAGCGCCGTACGTCTGCCCACCCCCCAACCCCAAGTCCCCCGCCACCAAATGCCCCGCCGACGGCACAGTCGCTCCCGCCTGCCAACCCACCCGCTGTCGACCAGGAATCCCCTCCGGAATCGCCTGCCAACTAGCCTGCCGATTCCCAACAGCCCGAGCCACAGCCGACTGACCACCCGGAGCTCCGAGCCCGCCGGCAGCAGCCACCTGCGCGGGTCCCTGGTTGGCAGGAGTTGCCGCCTGCGCGGGTGCCTGATCGGCAGGAGCTGGCGGCTGCGTGGGTGGCTGATTGATGGGAGTTGTCTGGTTGGGCTGACCGGCGGGCAGTCCCAGATCTCCGATGACCGTGGTCTGACCGTCAGGAGAGCCCAGGTCCCCACTCGGTGCCTGCTGCGCCTCCGAGGCCGGCGCACTCGAGTCGACGTATCCAGCAGCCGACGGATACGCATCCCCAGTCGTGCCACCCACGTACGGCGCCACCTGGTACGCCTCAGTTGGCTCACCGATGTACGACGACCCCGAACCGCTCTCGACTGTTGGGTCACCGGCGTACGACGCGTCCGCTCGGTGGGCGACGGTTGGGTCGTTGGGGGCGGTTGGGTCTGCGGGTTGCTCGGTGCTGGTTGGGTTTGTCGGAGCCGGCCGGCGGGCGACCACCGTGGGGTCGGTTGGGCTGGCGCGGTGGGCTGCGATCGTTGGGTCGTTCGAGCCTGCCGGCGCCGGACGACGAGCCCCGATGGTCGGGTCATTCGGGCTCGGGGAGGCGGGTCGGCGAGCTACGACGGTCGGGTCGTTCGCACCTGCCTGGAGAGCGGCGGTTGGGTCGTTTGAGCCTGCGTGGTTGGCCGCACCGGGTGGATCGCTCGGGCCCGGCCGACGGTCCGCCGCGGTTGGGTCGTTCGGGGCTGTTGCGGGGCGGCGCGAGACGACGGTGGGGTCGTTCGGGGTCGTGGCGGGGCGGTGGGAAACGACGGTGGGGTCGGTTGGGCTGGACTGGTGGGTTGCGGCTGTGGGGTCGTTGAGGGCTGGGTGGTTGGGGGCGGGGGTGGGGTCTTCGGGGCGGGAGATGATGGTGGGTTCTTCGTCGGGGTTGGGGTCCGCGGGGTGGCGGATGGGGATGGGGCGGCGGGATTCGGGTTCGCGGTTGGTCATGCTTCCTCCCCCATGGAGGTCAGGACTTCCTGGGTAGTGGGCATGGCGGTAGAGCACTCCAGACGGGACGCGACGATCGCGCCGGCGGTGTTGGCAAACCTGATGATCTTCTCCAGCGGCCACCCGGAGAGCAGCCCGTGGCACAGCGCCCCACCGAACCCGTCGCCGGCGCCGAGACCGTTGACAACCTCAACCGGGAACGGAGGCACCTCGACCCGCTCGTCCCGGGTCCGCGCGAGCGTCCCCTTCGGCCCCTGCTTGACCACAGCAAGATCCAGACCACGGTCCAACAGTGCCTGCGCAGCCTTGTCGGGATCCGTCTCACCGACGGCGACCTCACACTCCTCACGGTTGCCAACAGCAACAGTGCAGTGGTCGAGCGCCCGACTGACCTGCGCGTGGGCCTCACTCGGATCCGCCCAGAACATCGGCCGGTAGTCGAGGTCCAGCACCGTGATCGGCTTGCGACCACGAGCCTCCCACGCGGCGAAGTGCGCCGACCGCGACGGTTCAGCGGACAACCCAGTCACCGTCGACCAGTAGATCCGCGCATCCCGGATCGCGTCGAGGTCGAGCTCGGAGGAGTTGATAACCAGATCCGGCGCCTTCGGGAAACGGTAGAAATACAAGGGAAAATTGTCCGGTGGAAAGATCTCGCAGAACGTGATCGGCGTCGGCAACCCATCGACCGAGCTGACGAACCGGTCGTCGACACCCAACTCGAGCAACGTCCGGTGAATGAACGTCCCGAACGGGTCGTTCCCGGTCCGGCTGATCACCGCCGACTTCCGCCCATGCCGAGCCGCGGCGACCGCCACGTTCGTCGCGCTGCCGCCGAGGAACTTCCCGAACGACGTCACGTCCTCCAGATGCGTCCCGGCTTGCAACGGGTAGAGGTCGACACCGATCCGCCCGATCGTCAGTACGTCGTCCATCAGACCCCACTCGCAATCGCCCGAAGATGGTCGATGCTGGCTCGTACGTCGACGACCGGGCCGTCACCGGTCGGACGCTCCGGCAGGATCGTGTCCTGCTCGAGGACGTACCAGCCCTTGTAGCCCGCGCTCTCCAGCGTGCCCACGATCGTCGCGAGGTCGATATCCCCCGCACCCAGCGGGCGGTACATTCCCTGCCGAACGGCGTCGGTGTACGTCACCTCACCGGACTGGACCTTCGCGGCCCAGTGCACGTCAACATCCTTCAAATGCATGTGCTTGATGCGATCGGTAGCCCGAAGCGTAAGCGCGACCGGGTCAACCCCGCCGATCAGCAGGTGCCCGGTGTCCAACGTCAACCCGATCGACGAGCCCGCCAGCACGCGGTCGACATCGTCGGCGTTCTCGACCATGGTCCCGACATGCGGGTGAACCGTGGCAAGCACCCCGTGCGAGGCGGCCAACGCCGACAGCTTGTCCAGATTGGCGAACAGCGTGCTCCAGCCCGCCTCGTCCAGCACCGGGCGATCGTCGTACCCGTCCTGGCCGGTCGCGGCTGCGAGCACCAACGTCGTCGCCCCGGCGGCGACGAATCCTTCGAGGGCCGTGGCAACCTCGGCGGACGGGTCGTGCGACGGGTCGTGCAGGACAACGGGAACGAAACCGCCGACGGCACGTAGTCCCAGGTCTGCGAGCGTCTTCGCCTTCTCGGCCGGGTCCTCGGGCAGGAAACCGTCCGGCCCGAACTCGGTCGCCGCGATGCCGACGTCGCGCATCTCGGTGAGGACCGTCTGTGGGTCGTACTGCCAGCCCCACCCCGGGACCTCGCACACGCCCCACGAAATCGGGGCGCCGGCGATCCGGAGAGCAAGGTCAGTCATCGGCCGATCTCCTCTGCATCTGGTACTGCGGTCTGCGAACGGTGGTGCGGTCAGGCGAGTGGTACTGCGAACGGTGGTGCGGTCAGGCGAGCTCGTCGAGCGTCACGACACGATTCTCGCGACGAGACAGCTCACAGGCGTCAGCGGTACGGAAGGCCTGGTACGCGTCCCGGACCGTGCACGGCACCTCACGCTTGCCGGCGACAACCTCGGTGAAGGCGGACAACTCGGCGACGTACGCCGGTCGGAACCGGTCCATGAACGTGGCATGCGCCTGGCCCTCAGGGAAGCTGACCCCGGCCTCCGCCGAGCGCAACGCCGTGTGCTCGTCCAGCCCGACCGCGACCGAGCCGAGGCTGCCAAGGATCTCCATCCGGACGTCATGACCGGCGGCGTTGTACCGGGTGCCGCTCACCGAGACGAACGTATTGTCGTCCAGCGTGAGCAGGGCAGCTGCCGCGTCGACATCGCCGTACTCGCCGAAGAAGGGTTCGCCGCGGTTCGCGCCCGTGGCGAACACGCTGACCACCTCGCGGCCGGTGACGAACCGGATGATGTCGAAGTCGTGCACGGTGCAGTCGCGGAAGAAGCCGCCACTGGTCGGGATGTACTCCTGCGGCGGCGGGAACGCGTCGTTCGTGTTCGCGCGGATGTGGTGGATGAACCCGAGCTCGCCCGACCGCACCTGCGCGGCCGCGGTCTGGTACCCGGCGTCGAAGCGCCGCTGGAAACCGATGTGCACCGGTACGTCGGAACCCTCGACCAGCTCGACCACCCGCAAGGTCTCGGCGAGGTCGATCGCGACCGGCTTCTCGCAGAACGTCGGGATCCCGGCGCCGACCCCGGCGGCGATCAGGTCCGCGTGTGCCGACGTCGCGGCCGCGATCACGAATCCGTCCAGCCCGCTCGCCAGCAACGCGTCCACGTCCGGGGCGAACTCGACACCCTGCTCCTTGGCCACCAGCTCGGCGCGGCTCGCGTCGGCGTCCGCGACCACCACCTGGTCCACGGCCGGCAAACCCTTCAGCGTCGCGGTGTGGAACGCCCCGATCCGCCCGACCCCGACCAACCCGATCCGCATTCGTCGACCCCTCTGCTCATCCCCTGCACACCACGGCCCAGTGCTCGTTGCCCGCAAGCCTCCCGGCGGACGGAAGGGGTGTCAATAGTTTGTTAACACATTTTGACGTCGAGACATACATACCTCTCTGTTGTAACATCCGTTCATGATCGCCGCCTTGCCGATCCAGCTCGATCGGTCCAGTCCGGTACCGCTGTACCACCAACTGGCCGAGCAGCTGACGGCTGCCATCACCGACGGCACGCTGCGCCCTGGCGACCCGTTCGAGAACGAGATCGGTATGTCCGACCGGCTCAGCCTGTCCCGCCCGACCGTCCGCCGGGCGATCTCCGAGCTGGTGAACCAGGGCCTCCTGGTCCGCCGCCGCGGCATCGGCACCACGGTCGCGAACCAGATGGTGCACCGCAAGGCCGAGCTGACCAGCCTGTACGAGGACCTCGAACGCGAGGGGCGGACACCAAGAACAGAGGTCCTCTCACTCGACTGCGAAGCCCAGGACGACCGCGCCGCCGCCGTCCTCGAGCTCCCACCGGGCACCCCACTGGTCTCGATCGTCCGCCTCCGGTACGCCGACAACCAGCCGCTCGCGATCATGCGCAACTGGTTGCCTCCGGCCCTCAACGACCTGAGCCTCGCAGACCTCACCAGCGCCGGCCTGTACGCCGTCCTGCGCGCCCGCGGGATCCGTCCCACCGTCGCCCGTCAGCGCATCGGCGCCCGCAACGCGACCGCCGAGGAACGCCGTACCCTGCACATGTCCAAGGCCGAGCCCCTGGTCACGATGACCCGCTCCGCGTACGCCGCCGACGGCTCCGCCGTCGAATACGGCAACCACTGCTACCGAGCCGACCAGTACTCGGTAGACGTCATCGTCTCCGAGCGCTGACGTCTACCGCAGCAGACTTCCAACGAAGTCGAATTGTTGGCCTCGGGCGCGCGCAACTGGTTCGATCCGAAGCCTGAATCCGCTTCGTCGCAGAAGGAGAACCAGATGAATCCCTTGATCGATCTGGCGCCCAGGGTCGTCAGCTCCACCACGGTCGAGCCCAGCGTTCGGTTCACCGTCATCGAGTCGAGCAGCGGTCAGGACCGATGCCCGGGCAGTTGCGTCTGGTACGGCGACAACTGTGTGGCAACCGGGCACAGCGGCCTCTAGTGGAACCGGTGTCTGCCGGCCCGGAACGTCCCGGGCCGGCCGGCCCCGGCTTCCAGGCGGAGGAGTTCGTCCGGCGTCTGATCGAGAGTCTGCCGCTGGATGTCTGTCCACAAGTTCATGCCGGTCAGACCTGGTTGTCGGTGATCCCGCCCGGCGCCAGGCTGCCCGCGGCCGGCTGGAAGCTGCACATCTCGGCCCGCAGCGGAAACTTCCGTCAGTTGGCCGAACGCGCCGTACCGCTGCTGCTGAGCGAGGGCTGCGCGTTCAAGCTCGCCCGCTCGGAGGTCACGCTCACCGACCTGAACCAAGGACTGAGCGCCGCCGCTCAGGTGGGCAAGGCGATCACGGTCTACCCCGATCCGGCTCGAGTCGAACTCGTCGGACGGTTCCTCGCCGACGCTCTCGCCGGGATGGAGGGGCCGCGGATCCTCAGCGATCGCAGGGTCGCGGCCGGTGCTCCGGTCTACTATCGCTACGGACCGTTTCAGTCTCAGTGGTCCGCCGGTGATCGCGGCGCACTCAGCCTGCTGCTGCACGGGCCTGCCGGAGAGTCCTTCGAAGCGGCCGCCACCATGGAGTATCGCCAGCCCTCCTGGGTGACCGATCCGTTCGGGGCGGCGGACCCGGCCGGCGACACGATCCTCGGCGGGCGCTACCGGGTCGAGGAGGGGATCTACAAGGCAGCCAAGGGCAACGTGTACCGCGGTGTGGACCTCGGCACAGGCGATCGGGTAGTCGTCAAGCAGGCTCGTGCCTTTGTCGCCGAGAGTACCGACGGCTCCGATGCCCGGACCCGACTGCGGAACGAACGACGGATCCTCGCGACGCTCGGCTCACTGCCGGGCGTCGCCGAGTTCGTCGACCACTTCGCGCACGGCGATGACGAGTTCCTGGTCACCACCGACGTCGGCGAGACCACTTTGCTCGACCACGCGATCCTGTCCGGAAGCTACCGTCCGGCACCGGATCCGGACGACACCGCCGCGGCCACCCAGCGCTTCCTGGACCTGGCAACCGGCCTGGCCGCGATTGTCCGCGGTTTGCACGACCGCCGCGTGATCATGTCGGACCTCACCCCGCGGAACGTCGTGATGACGGGCGAAACCCCAGCGGTGATCGATTTCGGCCTGTCGGCACTGGACGGATTCAGCCTTCCCGGCGCCACTCCCGGCTTCGCCCCCTGGCGGCAGAGCCACGGCGGCGAGTCCGCGGAGTACGACGACTGCCATGCGCTCGGGATGACACTCGGCTTCGCTGCAACCGGTTTGACGCCGGTCGCCGCGGCGGTCGGGCCGGGCATCCCGGCCGATCGGATGCTGCGCTCGGTGGTGGCCGTGCACGGCGAGGACTCGGTCCACCAGGCGGTCGTCGCCACCTTGGTCGACGAGAACAGCGCGAGGCCCGCACTGGCCGAACTGGCGGCGGGCATCGTCCCGAAACCTTCCAGCCGCCGGGTGAGCGGCTTGCCGCACCTGTCCGCTGCCGACGTCGAAGCCCTGATTCCGCTGGTCGTCGACCAGATCCTCGACCAACTGGACGAACGGGTCTTCGCTGACGGCTCCGGCTACAGTGCCGTCGACACCAGCATCTACACCGGCAGTGCCGGAATCGGTCTCGAACTCCTTCACCATCTGGACCACCCGCAGGTCGAGGACGCCGTACGCCGGCTCCTCGATCACGCCGTCACCGGCCTGCATCGGGTCTCGATCATGCCGGGCCTGTACGTCGGCCTGACCGGTGTAGAGCTGTTCGTCCGGCGTGCAGCGGACCTGGGCCTGGAGACCGCTGACATCGGTCCGGCGCCACGCCACGGAGACGGCGGAGGTGACGACCTCATGTACGGCTCAACCGGAGCCGGCGTCGGACATCTGCTGCTGCACGGCCTGACCGGCGACCCTGCGCACCTCGACCTTGCCCGAGAGCGGGTCTATGCGCTGCTCGACACTCCCCGGCCGACCCTGATGGAGCGTGACGAGGAGATACCGGCCGGCGCGGCGATCGACGCACCCTTCGGGTACGCGCACGGCTGGGCGGGCGTGATCGAACTGCTGCGTGCCTTCGTGGAGCTCACCGGTGACGACCGCGCCGCCGAGGCGCTCGAGCACCAGGTACACAGAGTCGCGACCCGGGCCGGACGGCTGGGTGCGGAGGCGCAACGGTCTGCGGCACTGCCGATGAGCGTCTCCTGGTGTCAGGGGCTGGCCGGCATGGCACCAGCTCTGCACCGTGCCGCCGCTGTGGTCACCGACCGTCAGCTGGCGCGGCTCGCCACCCGGGCTGCCGAGGTGGCCGCCGAGGCCACGGCGCAGTGGATTCCGCGGCTGGACAACACGATCCGGTGCTGCGGGGTCGCGGGTGTCGGTGAGATGTTCGTCGACCTCTGGCTCGCGACCGGAGACGAGCGGTACCGCGCCTCGGCCTATCGAGCGGCCGGTCAACTCCTGCTGCGCAACCAGGGCCGGGACGACGCCCCGATCTTCGTGTCACTCGATCGGGACGCCCCGTTGTCCTGGGGCATGGGCAGCGCCGGTGTGCTGGCGTTCCTTCGCCGCCTGCACACCGGCACCGCCTTCGACCTGATTCCTCAGGCCTGATTTGCCAGCAGGGTGCGGACCAGCCGTAGACCGACGGACAGGTGAGCGAGCTCCGGGCCTTCCGTGTCGACGATCTCCTCGAGCATCGTTGCGGCCCTCGCCAGGGCGGCCGCGTTCTGGTCCTGCCAGGTGATGACGCGGTCCTCGGGCTCGGCAGATGCGTCCGTCGTGGCGAGCACCTGGCGGGTCAGTCGCGCGTGCACGGCGTGCAGGTCGTCGCGTAGTGCGGCGCGGGCCATCGTCTGCCAGCGGTCGGTACGCGGCAGGCCGATGATGCGCTCCAGGAAACGGCCCAGCTGCAGCCGCTCGCCCAAGGCGAAGTGCACCTTGGCAACCTCGAGGATGTCGATATCGTCCTGCGACGCCGTCTCGACCACACCCAGCCCCGCGTACGCCGGTGGCAGTACGGCGATCCTGGTCGCGAAATCGGCCGGAACCCCCTTCTGCACAAGGGCTTCCCGCCGCTGCTCGAACAGCGCCAGCTCACGACCGCGCAACACGTCAGGCAGCGCCGTGGTGAGCTTGGCGATCCCCGGACCGAAGAACTCGATCAGCTCGGCGATGTCGAGCGGTGGACGCCGGTTGCTGACCAGCCACCGGGTCGCGCGCTCGACCAGCGTGCGGGTCTCCAGTCGCATATGCGTCTGCGTTGCGGCGTCGACGATGTGATCCAGCTCGGCGTTCGTCGACAGCAGCTCCGGCTGCGCGAAGATCCGCGACGCCGCAAGGTTGCCGCGGACAACATCCTCGACCGAACCACCGGTCTCCAGCGAGAGCCGGTGGAACGCCGTGATGCCCGAGGTGTTCACAAACTCGTTCACCACCTGGGTGGTGATGATCTCGCGACGCAGCTGGTGGCTCTGGATCTGGTCGGCGAACCGCTCCTGCATCGCCTTCGGGAAGTAGCTGGCCAGCTTGTGCGCCAGGAACGGGTCGTCCGGCAACGCCGTCTGCAGCAGCTCGGCCTCGAGCACGATCTTGGTGTAGGCCATCAGCACCGACAGCTCCGGCGACGTCAGCCCGCGCCCGTCGGCCTTGCGCCGCTTGAACTCCGCGACGCTCGGCAGGAACTCCAGTTCGCGGTCCAGCAGTCCTTGCTTCTCGAGGCGCCGTACCCAGTCCTGATGGACGTGCATCAAGGCCGCGGCCTGCGCGCCCGCGTTGGCCAGCGCGATGTTCTGCCGGTAGTTGCTCTTGAGTACGAGCGCGCCGACCTCGTCGGTCATCGACGCGATGATGTCGTTGCGCTGCTTCTCGGTCAGGTCGCCGTCCGCGACCACCTTGTCCAGCAGGATCTTGATGTTCACCTCGTGGTCGGAGGTGTCCACGCCGGCCACGTTGTCGATGAAGTCGGTGTTGATCCGGCCACCGCCGGCGGCGTACTCGATCCGGCCGAGCTGGGTGAAGCCGAGGTTGCCGCCCTCGCCGACCGCACGGGCGCGCAGGTCGACGCCGTTGATCCGGATCGCGTCGTTGGCCTTGTCGCCGACATCGGCGTTCGACTCGGTCGACGACTTCACGTAGGTGCCGATGCCGCCGTTCCAGAACAGGTCGACCGGCGCCTTCAGGATCGCGTTCATCAGCTCGGCCGGCGTCAGCTTCGCCGGGGAACCCTCGAGACCGAGCGCGTCGCGCACCTCGGCCGAGATCGGGATCGCCTTGTCGGTCCGCGGGAAGATCCCGCCACCCGCGGAGATCAACGACGCGTCGTAGTCCGCCCAGGACGACCGCGGCAGGTCGAACAGCCGGCGGCGCTCTGTGAACGAGCTGGCCGCAACGGGGTTGGGGTCCAGGAAGATGTGCCGGTGGTCGAACGCCGCGACCAGCCGGATGTGCTCCGACAGCAACATCCCGTTGCCGAACACGTCACCGGACATGTCGCCGACACCGACGACGGTGAAGTCCTCGTTCTGGCAGTCGTGACCGAGCTCGCGGAAGTGCCGCTTGACCGACTCCCACGCGCCGCGGGCGGTGATGCCCATCGCCTTGTGGTCGTAGCCGACCGAGCCGCCGGACGCGAACGCGTCACCCAGCCAGAACCCGTAGTCCTTCGCCACCCCGTTCGCGATGTCCGAAAATGTCGCGGTGCCCTTGTCCGCGGCAACTACCAGGTACGCGTCGTCGCCGTCGTACCGGACCACGTCCCGGGGCGCAACGATGCCCCCGGCAACGATGTTGTCGGTGATGTCGAGCAGCCCGGAGATGAAGGTCTTGTACGACGCGATGCCCTCAGCCATCCACGCGTCCCGGTCGGACGGATCCGGCAGCTGCTTGGCGTAGAACCCACCCTTCGCGCCGACCGGCACGATCACCGAGTTCTTCACCATCTGCGCCTTCACCAGGCCGAGCACCTCGGTCCGGAAGTCCTCGCGCCGGTCCGACCAGCGCAGACCACCACGGGCGACCGCGCCGAAGCGCAGGTGCACACCTTCGACCTGCGGCGAGTACACGAAGATCTCGTACGCCGGTCGCGGCTGCGGCAGGTCCGGGATCGCCTTCGGCTCCAGCTTGATCGAGATGTAGTCCCGCGGCTGACCGTCCGCGATCCGGGGCTGGAAGTAGTTCGTCCGCAGCGTCGCCTTCATCACCGTCAGGTAGGACCGCAGGATCCTGTCCTCGTCCAGGCTCTGCACCGTGTCCAGCGTGGCCAGGATCTCCTTCTCCAGCTGGTCGGTCCGCATGATCCGGTCCGGATCGTCGGCCGCACCACGGGCCGGGTCGAAGCTGGTCTCGAACAGCTGGACCAGCAGCCTGGCCACGTCCACGTGGTTGAGGAAGGTGTTCTGGATGTAGTCCTGGCTGAACGGCGTACCGCCCTGCCGGATGTACCGCTGGTACGCGCGCAGGATCGACACCTGCCGCCAGCTCAGGTTGCCGCGCAGCACCAGTGCGTTCAGCTTGTCGGACTCGGCCTTGCCCTCCCAGATCGCCTTGAACGTGTCGCAGAACAGCTGCCGCAGCTCTTCACGCTCCTCGGTGTCCTCGGGCGCCTTCAGGCCGAAGTCGTAGATGTACGCCGTACTGCCGTCCTCGCACCGGATCTCGTACGGGCGCTCGTCGATCACCTCGACGCCCATGTGGGTCAGGTGCGGCAGGACCTGGGACAGGGACAGCGCCGAACCGGTCCGGTAGACCTTGAAGCGGCGTTCGCCCTCCCACTCCTCGTCGATCGGGCTGTAGAGGGACATGGCCAGACCGTTCTCGGCCGGCAGGCCCTCCAGCACCGTCACGTCGTTGACCGCGACGCGGGCGTCGAAGTCCTCCTTGTACGCCTCGGGGAAGGCGCTCGCGTACCGGCGGGCGAGCTTGGTGACCGCGCCGTCGCCGCCCTTGGCGTGCAGGGCCGCGGTGAAGTCGTCCGCCCAGGCCCGGGTCGCCTCGACCACCCGCTGCTCGAGCAGGTCCGCGTCGTACTCCCCGACCGTCTCGCCCTGCTTCATCCGGACCACGAAGTGGACCCGGGCCAGCACGGACTCGGTCACATAGGCGGCGTACGTGACGGACTCGGCGCCGATCGCGTCCTGCAGGATCTGCTGCATCTTCAGCCGGACCGCGGTCGTGTAGCGATCGCGGGGCAGGTAGACGAGGCAGGACAGGTACCGGTTGTAGACATCGCGCCGTACGAACAGCTTGACCGCGCGCCGCTCCTGCAGGTGCAGCACGGACTGCACGATCGGCAGCAGGTCCTCGACCGGCGCCTGCAGCAGCTCGTCGCGCGGGTAGGTCTCCAGGACGTCGAGCAGACCCTTGCCGCTGTGGCTGTTCGGGTCGAACCCGGTCATCCGGAACAGCTCCAGCGCCTTGCGCCGCAGCACCGGCACCTGCATGACGCTCTCGGTGTACGCCGTCGACGAGAGCAGCCCGATGAATCGGCACTCCCGGACCGGCTCACCGTTCTCGTCGAACTGCTTGATGCCGACATAGTCCAGGTACGTCGACCGGTGCACAGTGGACCGTGAGTTCGCCTTGGTCAGGATCAGCAGCTTCCGCTCCTGGGCCCTGGCGCTCGCCTCGGGGGGCAGCTTGCCCGACCCCGGCTTCGGGTCCGGCCGGAGGATGCCCAGCCCGGTCCCGGGACGGCCGCGCAGGATGCCCTGCTCGCCCTCCATGGTGAAGTCGTACTCGCGGTACCCGAGGAAGGTGAAGTGCTCGTCGGCGAGCCACTCGAGCAGCTCGCGCGCCTCCTCCACCTCGTTCTCCCCGACCGGGAGGTTGTCGGCGTTCAGGCCGGCGGCGATCGAGACCGCCTTCTCGTGCATCTTCGGCCAGTCCTCGACCGCCTCGCGCACGTCGTTCAGGACCTTCTGCAGCGCCTGCTCGAGGGAGCGTTGCTCGGCGACGTCGGCGATCCGCTCGACCTCGAGGTGCATCCAGCTCTCGCGGACCAGGTCGTGTGCGTCCGAGGCCGCGGTGTCGTCGAGGACCTCCTGCAGGGTGCCGGCGATGTCGCGCCGGACCACGAACTGGGGGTGGATCAGCAGCTGCAGCTCGAGGTTGTGCTCGGTGATCGCCATCGCGGCGCTGTCGACCAGGAACGGCATGTCGTCGACGACGATCTCGACCACGGACCGGCCGTTCGCGGACCAGCCGTGCTCCTCCAGGGTCGGCGTGAAGACATGCACCTTCGCCGTGCCCTGCGGGCGGGACATCGCGGTCTTGTAGTGGTGCTTGGCGGCGCCGAGGCAGTCGTTCGCCTCGCGCTCGGCCACGTCCTCGGCGGCAACGTGACGGTAGTACCGCTCCAGGAAGGTTTTGAGCTTCGCCGGATCGACCGACTTGTCATGCCCCTGTGTCCCCACGGCTACCGCCTTGGCGAGCACGTCTGCCTTCTGGACGTCCAGCTTGCTCTGCATTCCCCACCGTCTCCACACGCGTGACATCGGCGCCGCACGCCGGACGACACGACGTTGTGCCGTCACTCAGAGACTAGTCCACCATTGTCACTGGTGTGATGTCGGGACGTGCCTGTCATCAACGGTTAACAGGACCGTTGAGTCGTAGCGCGAGAGCCGGGCAGGCCAGGACTGCGCGGCGCGCGTCCGGGAGCTCACCGGCGGTGATTTCGCGGTTGCGAAGCACCGGGTATCCCCACTCGTCGAGGACGACGTCGTCGGGCAGCAGCGTCGCGCAGAGCCCGTGCCCGTCGCACCTGGTCCAGTCGATCTCCACCCTATTCACCAGGCACCTCCAGGACTCCGTGGACCGGGCGACCACAGCCGCCGGCGAAGTGACGCTGTACGTCGGCTGCGAACACCTCGAGCGCCGACGCGAGGAAGCGCGCCGAGCCGTCCGGGTGCGCGCAGGCCCCACGCCCCGGGATCAGACCGAGATGCCGGTGCGCGTCGTGCCAGCCGGACGGGTCGCCCTTGACCAGCCGGTCGAAGTCGTCGACCAGCGAGGCCAGTCCGAACACGCACGGCCCGCACTGCCCAGCCGATTGACTCGACAGCCACTGTGTGACGCGATGCACCTCGCCGAGCGGGCACGTGTCCGTGCCGAGCGCCAGGATGATGCCCGCGGACACCTCCGGTCGCTGCAGCGTCAGGCCGTCGGTCCGCGCCAGCCAGCGGCCGTGGTACCCGCCAAGCAGCACCGGCCCAGGTTCCGCGCCGGCGAACTGCAGAACGGTGTCGAGCGGCACTCCGGTCGGCGTCTCGATCACCCCGGGCCGCTGCACGGCCCCACCGATCGTCAGCAGCTGTGTCCCGGGCTCACTGATCAGTCCGGTACTGCTGAACCCCTTGGCCCCAAGCCGCGCGAGTACGGCGAGCTGCGCGAACGTCTCCACATTTGACAGGAAGGTGGGCCGCCGGTGGTATCCCTTCCGTGTCGGCAGCACGCGTCGACCAGGTGGTACGGCGGGACCACCTTCCAACGCACTCAACACCGCGCGGGCCTCACCTGCGACAAAGCGAGCCGGTGTGTCACGCACCTCGATCGCCAGGCCGTCGTTGCGCTCCATCAGCGCTTCACGAAGGGACATGGCAGCAGTTGCATCGTGTACGGCGATCAGCAGGTGCGGCGCACCGAGTGCACGAGCCAGGCCGGTCGCACCGTCGAGAACCAGATGCGGCGCGAGCGTGAGGAGCAGGCGGTCCTTGCGACTGACCGGTTCGCTCTCCGAGCCGTTGACGACCACGGCTTCGATGCGCTTGGCCGGGAGGTCCGCGAGCTTCAGTGCGACCGGGAAGGCTGCACCACCGCGTCCCCTGAGCCCGACTGCCTCGGAGAGCTTGGTGTAGTCCGCGCGGGTGAGTTGCGGGGCGTCTCCGTGGGTCCAGGTATGACGCTGCCGATCCAGTCGGCCTTGGTCGAGTCCAGCGAGCACTCGGGCCTCGCCGATGACGCTGGTCGCGTGCATGGTGATCATCGGGTCCTCACAAGGATGGGTGCCGTCGTGGCGCGGGCCCGGTAGGCACCAGCCGCAGCCACTGAGGTCAGGCACGAGAGCGTGATGGCGAGCATCCACGGCGCACCGCGGTCGGTGCCGGCCAGGAGTGCGTGCCCGATGGACAGCAGCCAGCCGACCGATGCGGCGATGTGGATCGTGCGCCAGTGCTTGGTGAACGACTCGGACCGGGCCAGTCGACCGCGGGCAGCTCCGACGACGGAGGTGAGCACCAAGGCGTGGAGCGCGAGGACGCCGACCGCCACGGCGAAGGGGCGGTAGCCGGAACCGAAAGGCCAGACCAGGACGGTCGGACTGATGGCAACGTAAGTGTCGGCCATCACAGCGACGACGTGAGTGGTCAGCAGGACCAGTCCGGTCGCAGCGGCCGAGCGGTGCACGTACTGCAGCCAGAACCGGCGCTCGGGCCGGCGGTTGGCGGACATCACGATGCCGAGCGTGGCCGACAACGTGAACATGATCATGGCGAAGATCCCGGCCGCCCGGGCCAGGTACCACAGTGTCATCAGGCTGCCCTGCTCGCGGCCGGCCAACCCAACAGCTCGGTGACCTCACCGTCGTCGGCGACCAGTCGAGCCGGGTGGCCCGCCAGCTTCAGTCGCCCGAGTGCGCCGTCGCCTGTCGCGACAAGCGCCGTACTGAAGGTGTTTGCACGTACGGCGGTTGGCGCCCAGACGGATGCGGTACGCCAGGGACCGTCCGCGGGGTGTCCGGTGCGAGGGTCGATGACGTGGTGGGCGTAGCCGGTTGGCGTCTGCCAGCGGCGTACTGTCCGGGTCGACGTGGTCAGGCCGCCGTGCGCGAGGGTCACGAGGACGCCGGGGTCTCCGGCGCGTTCGGCGACCGTGATGACCCACGGCTTGGCCGGCTGTCCCGCGGCGCGCAGGTCCCCGCCGATCTCGACAAGTACGGCGCAGCCGTAGCGCTTGCTGAGCACGTTGGCGGCTCGGTCGGCGGTCCACGCTTTCGCGGTCGCACCGAGGTCGAGTGCGGAGTCCTTGGGGACGCCGAGCAGGGCGAGTTTGCGGTTGAGGCGGACGCGCTGCCAGCCCGCGACCGGGGCTGCGTCGGGCAGTTCCTTCGGGAAGCGTCGGCGTACGGCCTCGATGTCGTCGTCGTAGCCGGCGGCGATCACCGCGGGGCCGACGGTCGGGTCGACCGCGCCGCCGCTCATCGAGGCGGCGACCAGGCTCACGTCGACCAGGTCGACCAGCAGCCGCGAGACCGGTACGAATGCGCCGGACCGATTGTTGACAATCGACAGCTCGGAGTCGGGGCGGAACCGGCTGGCCGCCTTGTCGACGCGATCCATCAACGCCTTCAGCTCACCGCAGGCAGCCCCGAGTACGGCGGGGTCGTCGACGGTCAGGCGGACCGTGCAGCTCCACGCGGTCCAGGTCCGCGAGGCGGTCATGATCCGTTGCTCCCGCCTTGCGACGTCGAACCGGAATCGCTCGAGCCGAGACCGCTGCTGCTGCTCGAACCGGAGTCGTCGGAGGAGCTCGACCCCGAGCCGCCTGAGCTGGATCCGGAGCCGCTTGAGCTGCTGGAGCCTGAGTCGTCCGAGCTCGTGGAGGTTGCCGTCGTACCGGAGCTGTCGGGTTGCTTGGCGGACAGGACGGCGACGGACAGTCCGGTGCCGCCGATCCCGATGACGGCGGTCGCAATCGCGGCGACGCCGGCCCGGCGTATCCACCGGCTGCGCGCAGTGGGCTTGGACTCGTCGAAAGCGTCTGTGGTGACCATGGCAGCAGCCTCGCCGGAGGCTCCTCAGCCGCACTCCAAGAGAAGGTCAAGCGACCGTCAAGTTCTGCTGAAAGCTCTCTGAGAGCTGTCCTCAGGTTGCGTCGAGACCGCTGACCTCGGGCGGGCAGTCGGTCGCGCAGTGCTGGCCGATCTTCGCCACGATGTCGTCCGACACCTCACCGAGCACGGCCAGCCGGTCCGGCCCGAAGATGTCGACGAAGAACTCCCGGACCCGGGCCGCATGCGCCGGCGCACACGCCTTGATCGCGGCCATCCCCTCCTCGGTGATGGCGATCTCCGGGTAGCGGGCCTGGCACGACTCCTTGCGGATCAGGCCGCGCTTCTCCATCCGGCTCAGGTGATGCGACATCCGGCTCTTCTCCCACTGGGTCGCCCTGCCCAGCTCGAAGGCCCGCATCCGGCCGGACTCCGACTCGGACAGATTGACCAGGATCTCGAAGTCGGACTTGGACAGGCCGAACTCCCGCTGGAGATGACGCTCGAGGTGCGTCTCCAGCGTCCGGTTCATCAGCAGATAGCTACGCCACGCCTGCTGCTCGTCCTCGTCGAGCCACGGTCCCTTACTCACGCACACCATCCTACCTGACCGGGTTGACACATCAACCAAACGAGCTACGATCGTTGAGTTGACACATCAACCCAAGATTTCCTGGAGTGAATATGAGCGACAAGAAGCTGATAGCCGTCGTCGGTGCCACTGGATCACAGGGTGGCGGACTGGCCCGGGCGATCCTGGCCGACACGTCCGGTGAGTTCGCCGTACGGGCGCTGACCCGGAACCCGGAATCCGCCAAGGCCAAGGAACTCGCGGCCGCCGGCGCCGAGGTGGTCAAGGCCGACCTCGACGACGAGGCGAGCGTGCGGGCCGCGTTCGGGGGTGCGTACGGCGCCTTCGTGGTGACGAACTACTGGGCCGAGCGGACCCCGGAGCAGGACGCGAAGCAGAGCCGCGCCGAGATGGAGCTCGCGCAGGCCGAGGTCGCCGCCCAGGCAGCTCGCGACGCCGGTCTCACCCACGTGGTCTGGTCGACGCTCGAGGACACCAGGCCGTTCTTCACCGGACGGGACGACGTACCGAGCCTCGACGACGGGGTCTACAAGGTCCCCCACTTCGACGCGAAGGGCGAGGCGGACGCGATCTTCACGCGGTACGGCGTACCGACGACGAACCTGCGTACGACGTTCTACTTCGACTCACTGATCGCCGGCATGGAGCCGAGCCGCAACGCCGAAGGCAAACTCGTCCTCAACCTGCCGATGGCCGACCAGCCCCTCTCCGGCATCGCCTCCGAAGACATCGGCCGGACCGCGTACGGCGTCTTCAAGCGCGGCACCGACCTCGTCGGTCAGACCGTCAGCATCGCCGGCGACCACCTGACCGGCGACCAGTACGCCGCGGCCCTGACCGCCGCGCTCCGCGACACCCTGGGCGAGGACATCACCTACGAGCCCCTCACCTGGGACCAGTACCGAGCCCTCCAATTCCCCCTGGCCGTAGAAATCGCCAACATGTTCCAGTTCTACGCCGAAGACTCAGCCCGCTTCACCGCCGACCGCGACCTGACAAAGGTCCGCGAGCTCAACCCTGGCCTGCAGTCCCTTGCAGACTGGCTGTCCAACCACAAGCACGACTTCAAACTCGAGCCCACGCTGTAACCCTCTCGGTTCAAGGGCAGCTCGACGAGCTGCCCTTGAACCAGCCATCCATGCTCACCAGATCACAACACTGACCATCATTTGGCAGCACCTCACGGAGCAGTGACGGAGCAGGGCACACCTGATCGACTAGAACATGCGTTCGAAGAACATGTACTCTGATGCCCTGCTCGGTGGGTTCACAGTGCGCCCGTCCGACGACAGGTTCATCACATTTTGGTCGGTACCGTCTGGCGCGGCTGATCAGAACGAGAGCCGACCGGGCGGGATCCGCTTGGGGAGCTCTCCGTTCAGCAGCGCCAGGGCTCGAGGACGACCTGCCGACACCGGTCGAAGCACACTGATCGCGCAGAGCCGTCACGACAACTCCGCTACGGCAACCAGGCCAGTAGGGTCGGCGTACCGGGCAATCCGGTCCGGGTCCAGTTGCACGCCCAACCCAGGCCCGTCCGGCACGGCCAGCATGCCGTCGTCGTCGAGCTTCCAACCTTCAGCTGTGAGGTCGTCGACGTACGGCGAACCTGCGATGTACTCCACAAGATCCGTGCCTGGCAGGGCCGAGGCGAGGTGTAGGTCGGCAGCGAGTCCGATGGCGGTGTTCCAGCCATGCGGGATGAGCGTGATCCCGTTGTCGTATGCCATCCAGCCGATCCGGCGCTGCTCGCTGAGACCGCCCACCTTCGTGGTATCTGGCTGGACTACGTCGAGCGCGTGACCCTGTAGCCATGGCAGGTAGCTCTGCCGGCGCGTCAGCACCTCACCCGCCGCGATGTCGACCCGGCCGGCCAGCCGGAGTGCCGCGTAGTCCTCCAGCGCGTCGGGCCGCAGCGGCTCTTCGAACCAGCGGACGCCGTACGCCGCGAGCATGTCCGCGGTCCTCAGCGCCCACTTGTACCCATGGGGCCAGAACGCGTCACTACCGCCGGCGTCGACCATCAACGACGCGTCCGGACCGACGGCCTCCCGCGCAGCCGCGACGATCTGCTCGTCAAGTGCGTGGCTGCCACGGCCGAACGGCCCCCAGCCGATCTTGAACGCCTGGAATCCGGCGTCCCGCACCGCCGTCAACTGGTCGGCCAGCACATCAGGCTGATCCATCAGCAAGGACGCGTACGGCTGGACGCGCCGACGGTACCGACCACCCAGCAACCGGCCCACGGGTTGGCCGGTCGCCTTACCGAACAGATCCCACAGCGCGACATCGATACCGCTGATCGCATGGGTGACCGATCCGCCGCGGCCCAACCAGAACGTGCTCTGGTGCAGCTTCTCGCTCACCCGCTCCGGCTCGAGCGCGGACTCCCCCAGGTACAGCGGCCGCAGTACGTCGAGCGCTGCCCGAACCAGATGATGGCTCGTGAACACGCTGCCGACGCCGGTCGCCCCTTCGTCGGTGTGCACCAGCACGATGGTGTGCACCGCGTCGTCGGGTCGAAGCTCCTCGGTCCAGCCACCGGCCGGGGTCGCCCCCGTCAGGCCGACCGCGTCGATCCGATCGATCTTCATCGTTCCTCCTCGCTGATGTTCGTCACCTGTACCTCGTACGGCGCCAGATCACCGGCCGGTTCGGCCGACAGGTTGACCCGCACCAGCCACGCTTGATCCTGAGTACGCCGTACCACCGCGAAGACCGACTCCTCGCTGTCGCGGTCGTACTCGACCGAGGCGCCGCCCATCCGCCGGCGCAGCTCGAGCATCCGGCTGAGCTCGTTCTCGATCCCGGTCTCGCCGCCGACATAGGTCATGAAGGCGCCGCCGCTCAACGCGAACACGGCCAGCAACGCCTTCGTCGCGGCGAGCCCGTGCTGTTCGCGCCGCCATTTCTGACCGGGCAGGGGCCACCAGAACGTGTCGTGCGAGTCGATGTGGTGGGCGATCAGCGATCCGGGCGGAAGCACGGCGTCACGAGCAGCGAGCCAGGCCGCGAGCTCTCGTCCGCTGCGGATCACACCGCCGCCGCCGACCACGGACGGGATCAGCCATTGCTCGTCATAGTTGTACGTGACGTCGATCGCCTGCCGGAACAGGACGCCGGTCGGCTCGGTGTACAGCATCGTCGATTCCTTGAGCCGTTTGAGCCGTGGTCGCAGCCGATCGAAGAGCTCCAGACAGCCGAGCGGCGAGTAGCTCGCCCGCCGGCGTGTCCGGGAAGACCAGTTCGGCAGGTCGTTGTACGTCGGCGCGTCGATCCGGAAGCCGTCGACGTCGAGCCGCCGGACCAGGTTCTCCATCGCGGCGCAGAAGTACTCCTGCCACTCGGCGTTCGCGACATCGAACGCCTTTGTGTAGATACCGATGATCTCCTGCGCGGAGTCGCGCAGGAACCACTCCGGATGCTCGTCGACCAACTGGTGGTGCTTCGGCGCGGCCATCCAGTATGGCTCGAAGTCGAGGATGTGCCGGGCCCACGAGATCAGCTCCGCGGTCTTCGCGGCGACGCTGGTGCCCTGTGAGCTGGTCGTGTCCTCGCCGAGCCGTGCGTACAGGTCGCTGTCACGAATCTGCTGTGCGGTCCGGGCTAACACGTCCTGATCGATCACGCCGTGCATGAGGACGTCGAGGATCAGCCGCATCCCACGGTCGTGGCAGGCCGTCACCAGGTCGCGCAGCTCCTCCTCATCGCCGTACGTCGTGGCGATGTCCTCGTAACCGTGCACGTTGTAGCTCGGGTACGGATGACGCGGCATCAGCTGCAGTACGTCGAAGCCGAGGCCGGCGATCCGATCCAGGTCGGCCCGCAGCGCGGCGAGATCCGGGTACGGCTCGTATCCGTAGCCGTTCGAGAACGGGGCTCTGCCGACGTGCACCTCGTAGATGGTTGCTGACAGCACCCAGTCCGGCCGGTCCGCGGGCGTCGAGATCCCGAGTCCGCGGTACCAGGACGGGACCAGCGCCCGGGTCTCCTCCCAGCCGGTGTCGAGGGCGTCGAGGTGGATCGCCTCGTACCGGATCGTCTGGCCGTCCAGCTGCCCGGCCAGACCGGTATCGAGCGTGAGGTGCAGGTCGTCACCGCCGCGAATCGTGCAATGCCCGATCTCGGTCCGGCAGATCGGCCAGATCACCAAGGTCCGCCTGTCTTCATGCGCTGCGACCAGACCGGACGACCCCATGAACCCGCCGGCGGTCGACACCACGACCGGCTCGCTCAGTTCGGCCAGCGCCGTACCCGGCCGGATTTCGTTGCCGGGGGCCTCGATTCGCCCGGCCATCGGGCTGGAGAACTCCAACCGTAGGTCGCGCAGTACGCCGGTGCCGGTAATCTCGACCGCCAGCGCGACCCGCGGGTGCGTGTGCCGGACGGTGTACTCCCAGGCCACTTGCCAGTCACCGGCCGAGGTGATGACTGTGTACACGTCGGCGGTGCCGTCGATGCGGTGCCGGATGGGGTCAGCGGTCCGTTTGAAGTCCGAGAGCGCGATCGTTGCGGCGTACCCGATCCCTCGCAACGGAAGCCGTACCTCATGCCCACTCGTGACTAATGTTGCCTGTAGCACCAATGGCGTCTGGTCGAGTCGGGTGAGCAGACCCGTCTCGGCGTCGAAGTCGAGAAATGTCATGTCGCTGTCTCCGTCGGTCATTTGCTCTTCGCAACGATCTGCTCAAGGGCGGTCTGCAGTTGCTCGGCCGCGCCGGCGGGGCTGACGGCGCCACGTAGAGATGCGTTGAACGTCTTGGCCATCGCGAGCGACATGTCGGAGTAGTACGGGGTCAGCGGCGGTACGGTGGTGTGCTGGATCGCCTGCTTGGCCAAGGTGATCACAGGCATCGCCTTGAGGATGTCCTTGTCGTCGTACAAGGCAGGTCTGGTGGGCAGGAAGGCGTACCCGGCGGCGAGCTCCTTCTGCTGCTCGGCGGCCGTCAGGAACTGGACGAGCTTCCAGGCGTCATCCTGGTTCCGCGAGTTGGCGTTGACCATGCAGTTCCAGCCGCCGCCGACGTTCACCGGCTTCAGTCCGGCGCGTGCGACCGGGAGTTCGGCGACGCCGACCTGATCGGGTCCGAGGACGGACTGCTGTTTGTCCGCGAGCTTGCCGTACAGATAGACCCACTGCCTGGTGAACACGGTCTTACCGCCGAGGAAGCCGCCGAGACACTCGTCCTCCTTGTAGTTCGCGACACCCGCGGGGGCGGCGCCGCTGGTGACCATCGTCCGCTCGGTCGTCAGGCCCTCGACAGCCTCGGCGGAACCGATGGTGACCCTGCCATCGGTCAGGACGTCACCGCCGGCGCTGCGGATGTACTCGATCCCGTTGACCGTTCCGCCCTCGTAGTTGGCGCCCTGGAAATTGAATCCGAACGGGGTCTTGGTGTCGCGGCTGATCTTGAGCGCCATCTCCTGCAGCTCGTCCCAGGTCGCCGGCGGACCGGTGTACCCGGCCTTCTCCAGGAGGTCCTTGCGGTAGTACAGCAGGCCGGCATCCCAGTACCACGGCACGCCGTAGACCTTGCCCCCGACGACGTTGGCGTCGACGGCAGCTTTGAGGTGCTGCGCGCGCAGGTCCGGGCTGAACCGCTCGGACAGGTCGGCCAGCCACCCGTTCGGTGCGAACTGCGCGGACCAGGAGATGTCGCCGCCGAACACGTCGACGTCGGCCGACCCGGCCTGGAACTGGGTGCGCATCTGGTCGAGGAACTGCGAACTGTCCGCCGGCATCAACCGAACCCTCACGGGCTTGGCAGTGGCCTTGCTGTCGTTGAATCGCGCGATCGACTTCTCGATGGCCTTGGCGATGTCCGGGGTGGCGCCGAACACGACCTGGGTGGACTCCTTCGACGAGCCGCAGCCGGTCAGGAGGCTTGGCGCGGCGATCGTGGCGGCGCCGACGCCGGCCAGGCCGAGCAGGCGGCGGCGAGTGATTTCGGGCATGAGAAACTCCTTCGAAGCGGGATTCAGGACTTGAGCGCGCCCGCGGTGAGTCCTTCGACCAGTCGGCGCTGGAACACCAGCACGACCAGGGCGAGTGGAATCGTCACGAGGATGGTCGCGGCGGCCTGGGCGCCGTAGTCGACCGAGTGGACGCCCGCGTAGCCGGGGATGACTACCGTCACGGGCCACCGGGCCTGGTCGAAGAGGAAGGTGTTGGCGAACAGGAATTCGTTCCAGGCGGCGACGAAGGTCAGGATCGCCGTCGTGACGACACCGGGTACCGCGAGCGGCAGGATCACTCGACGGAAGGTCTGGAGCACGCCGGCGCCATCGATCCGCGCCGCTTCCTCGAGCTCGAACGGCAGCTTGCGGAAGAACGCGACCATGATCCAGACCGACAAGGGCAGCGCGAACGCGGTGTCGACCGCGATCACTGCGACGTAGGTGTCGAGCAGCTCGGCGGTCCGCAGCTGCTTGAACAGCGGCGCGATGATCGCCACGCTCGGGAAGTACGCCATCGCGAGGAAGCCGATCAGCACCAGCGTCCGCCCGCGGAACCGCAACCGCGCCAACGGGTACGCCGCCAGGCTGCCCAGCGTCATCGAGATCAGCGTCGTCGTACCGGCGATCAGCAGGCTGTTCAGCACTCCGGCCCGGAAGGTGGAATCCCCGAGCACGGCCGCATAATGACTCGCCGTCGGATGGTGCGGAACGAGCACCGGCGGCGTACTGAACAGGTCCAGCCTGTCGCTGATACTCATCTTGAACACCCAGAGGATGGGCAGCACGCTCCAGACCGCGAGCGACAGCAAGGTCAGCCGACGCGCCATCTTCATGCCTCCGAATCCCGGGACCGGAACAGCAGCAGATAGCCGAGCGCGATGGCGATCGAGGTCACGAACACGAAGACGGCCGCCGCGTCACCGCGGGCGAAGCCGAGCTGGCTGACCCGGACTCCGGAGTACACGTACGTCGACAGCGAGGGCAGCCCGCGGTCACTCATCACCCAGAACAGGTCGTAGACGCTCCAGGCCTCCAGCGTCCGGAACAGCAGCGCGACGAGGATCGCGGGCCGGAGCATCGGGAGGGTGACGGAGACGAATCGCTGGAGGTTCGACGCCCCGTCGACCTGTGCCGCCTCGTTCAGCTCCCCCGGTATCGTCTGCAGGCCGGCCAGCAACAGCAACGCCACGAAGGGCGTCGTCTTCCACACATCCACCCCGATGGCCGCGATCAAGAGGGAGGTGTGGTCGGACAAGATCGGCTTGTCCGTCAGGCCGATGCTGTGGACGAGCCAGGAGACGACACCGATCTGGTCCTGCAACATCAGCCGCCACATCATCGCGGAGACCACCACCGGGAAGGCCCACGGCAGGAGCGCTGTGGTCCGGGCCAGACCGCGGCCACGGAACTCCCGGTGCAGCGCCAGCGCCATCGCCAGACCGATCCCGAACTCGATCGCGACGCCGGCTGCGGTGAAGACAGCGGTGTTCACGAGTGCCGCCCGGAAATCAGGATCGGTGAACATGCCGACGTAGTTCGCCAGACCGGTCCAGGTCCCCGAACTCGACACCGTGGCGCTGCGGAAGCTCAGGTAGACCGAGTACACCACCGGGAACACAGCGACAACGGCGACGAACGCGGCCGCCGGCGCGATCATCGACACTGCCACCGGTGCATCCGACGGCCGGCCACGTGTCCGCAGCTGGCTGCGGGCCATCACAGTGGCCCTTCATCCAGCACGACACCCTCGCCGGGGCCGAGCGCGAGTGGACCGTCCGCAGGTTCGCGGACGCCCGCTGTGGAGATCAGAACGGTGCCACGCGCGGCGACCTGCCGAGGTTCCGCGGTCAGGTTGAGCGCGACGAACTTGCGATCCTCGCCGGCAACCCGCCGATAGGCCAGCACTCCGTCGGGCGCGTCGACCAGCGTCAGGTCACCCCGCCGCAGCGCCAGGCTACTGTTGCGCAAAGCAATCAATTGCCGATAGAGATTCAGGAACGAGCGCGGGTCGGCGAGCTGGGCTTCGACGTTCACCGCGCCGAGTTCGGTCGAGACCGGCAACCACAGGCAGTCCTCAGGCGCCGAGGAGAAGCCGCCGTTCCGGCCGTCGTTCCATGGCATCGGCGTCCGCACACCGTCACGCGACACCCCGCCGGCGAGCAGTCCGAAGCGATCGCGTTGCCTGGACGGCGGCACCGGCTGGTCGGTCAGGCCCAGTTCGTCGCCGTAGAACAGCGAGACCGCGCCGCGCAGGGTCAGCAGCATCACGGCCGCGACGCGAGCCTGTGATCTCCCGAGCCGGGACGCGAGCCGCGGGCGGTCGTGGTTGCCGAGGGCAAGGCACGGCCAGGAGTCCGCAGGCAGGGCGGACTCAAGCGATCGGATCTCCTTGCGCAGTGTGTCGGAGCGCCACGGCGTCTCGATCAGGCGGAACGCGAACGGCAGGTGGATCCCGTCCCCGGTGGTGCCGAAGAACTCGGCCCAACGATCCCATGGCAATGCTTCGATCTCGGCGATCGAGACCCGATCGCCGTATTCGTCGAGCACGGCCCGGATCTGCCGGAGCACGTCGTGCACGTCGGGATGCATCCGGTCGTTGACGTGCAGCTGCGTGGTGAAGTCCGGGTGTTGCAGGTCGTACTGATTCGGTCCGGCGTTCGAGGCCGGCGGGTTGTCCCGCAGGTCAGGGTCCTTCATCAACATGTGCGCGACGTCGATCCGGAAGCCGTCGACACCGCGCTCGAGCCAGAACCGCAGTACGTCGAACATCGCCTTGCGTACGTCGGGATTTCGCCAGTTGAGGTCCGGCTGCTCCTTCAGGTGCGAATGCAGGTAGTACTGCGCCGTCAGCTCGTCGTACTCCCACGCCGACCCACCGGGTTCGCTGATCCAGTTGTTCGGCGGCGAGCCGTCGGCCTTGGGGTCCGCCCAGACGTACCAGTCACGCTTCGGGTCCGACCGGGACGAACGGGACGCCCGGAACCATGGGTGCTCGTCGGAGGTGTGATTGGGCACGTAGTCGGCGATCACGCGGATGCCTCGCAGGTGAGCCTCTGCCAGCAGCCGGTCGACGGTCTCGAGCGTGCCGAACAGCGGCTCGACGTCGGTGTGATCGGTGATGTCGAAGCCCTGGTCGAGTAGCGGCGACCGGAAGAACGGCCCGACCCAGAGCGCATCGACCCCGAGCGTGCCCGCGAGATAGTCCAGCGACTCGATCAAGCCGTCCAGGTCGCCGATTCCGTCGCCGTTGCCGTCCCGATAGGTCGGCAGGTGACTCTCGTAGATCACCGCGCCCTGCCACCACGGTCGTTGAACTGTCATGGTTGAGAAGATTATAGATAGTTTATAATCTGTCAAGGCGTTAGAGTGCGTTCCCCGACGACTTAGGTGGTGTGTGTGTCCCGACCGACCAAGGGCGACCGCCGGCTGCTGCTGCCCGCGCAGTCGCGGCGGCAGCAAGTGCTGGATGTGCTCCGGGAGGAAGTCGTCACCGGTGTTCGCAAGCCCGGCGAGCAGCTCAAGCAGGACATGATCGCGAGCGAGTTCGGCGTCAGCCCCGGTCCGGTCCGCGAGGCCCTGCGGCACCTGGAGAGCGAGGGCCTGGTCGAGCACGTGCCGAACTACGGCGTCTACGTCGCCGACATCAATCCGGGCGAACTCATCCGGCTCCTGCTCCCGGTCCGGCTGGCGATCGAGACCTACGCCGTACCCCTCGCGGCCGGCAAGCTGGGCGCGTCCCGGCTGGACCGGCTCGAGCAGATCATCGACCAGATGGACGAAGGTGTCCGGACCGATGACATCGCGCTGATCAACGACCTGGACGTGCGGTTCCACGAGATCACCATCGAGGCCGCCGGCTCACTGCACGCTCTGCAGCTGTGGCGCAGCGTCCAGCCGCGCATCCGGGCCTTGATCTACCGGCTCGCGCCCAAGCACCAGGATCTCGCCGAGATCCCGCAGGAGCATCGGCAGTTGCTCGACGCGCTGCGCGCCGAGGACGAGATCGCGCTGCGCAGAGCGATCGAAGTACACATCATCGGGACCAACACCGAACTGCTCGAGGCCACGCTGACCGACTCCGGATCGTCGGCCGCAACGACTCACGATAGCGACTGATCGCCGTGCGAGACCGAGCGATCCTGGTCACGGGCGGCGGGTCGGGGATCGGCCGCGCCGTCGTCCTGGCCTGCGCTGCCCGGGGCGCGCGGGTCGGCGTGCTCGACATCGACGCGTTGTCCGCGAGTTCGGTCGCCGACGAGGCGCTGGCGCACGGAGCGGCTGATGCCCTCGCCATCAACTGCGACGTCTCCGACGAGAGAGCCGTGGCCGACGCGTTCGCGGCCTGCGAGAACCAGCTCGGTTCTCCGGCCGCCGTACACGCCAATGCGGGGATCGAGATCAATCACCCTGCACATCTGATGCCGTACGAGGACTGGCAGCGTGTGCTCCGGATCAACCTGTCGGGCCTGTTCCTGACCTGCCGCGAAGCGGTCCGCGCGATGCTGCGGACCGGCCATGGCGGGTCGATCGTGTGTACGTCGTCCCCGTCGGCCTTCACCGGGTTCAGCGGCGGCGGCAACGCGGCGTACGGATCCTCGAAAGGCGGGGTGTCGGCGCTGGTCCGGTCACTCGCGATCGACTACGCGCGGCACGGGATCCGGGTGAACGCGGTGGTGCCCGGCGCCATCGACACCCCGATGCTCCTCACCGGCCTCGCCGTAGCGGAGCAGGCCGCCGCCCACGACGCCATCCTGCGGGACGCGAGGGAGCAGATACCGCTGGGCAGGCTGGGGCGACCGGAAGAGATCGCGGCTGCGGTCACCTGGCTGCTGTCCGACGACGCGTCGTACGTGACCGGTTCACACCTGGTGTGTGACGGCGGCTTGACGGCCCGCAGTGCCAACACTTTCTGAACGGAGATCGCGACGATGATCGGTACCACGACGTGGGTGATCAGCGACGGATATGTTCCGCCCGGCAGCTCGGGCGACGATCCGGCGCTGGCGAGCCACGAGAGCGCCTGCATGCTCAACACGAACGCGGAGCCGGCCCGGGTGGAGCTGACGGTCTACTTCGCCGACCGCGAGCCGGCCGGCCCGCACGTGCTCACGATCCCAGGCCGCCGGATCTGGCACCAGCGCCTGGACGAACTCGTCCCGGCCGGCACGGACTACTCGGTGGTGATCCAGTCGGACCGGCCGATCGTCGTACAACACACCCGCCTCGACTCCCGCCAGGCAGCCAACGCCCTGATGACCACCATCGCCTTCCCCGCCGGCTGATTCAGCGGGGGTCGGCGGGTGTGGCCCAGCGGACCGCGTTGGCGAGGACCCGCTGGACGTCGGGATGATGGTAGACGGGGTAGTCCTGGTCGCCGGGCGAGAAGTAGAAGACCTTCCCGCGACCGCGCGTGTAGGTCACCCCTGACCGAAAGACCTCGCCGCCGCTGAACGTGGACAGGAAGATGGTCTCCTGCGGCGGGGGAACGTCGAAGTACTCGCCGTACATCTCCTGTTCCGGAATCTCGATCGGGTGCGGAACCTCCGCCGCGATCGGGTGCGCCGGCGCCACGGTCCAGACCAGCTCCTGCTCCCCGTCGTTGCGCCATTGCAGCGAACAGGTGCTTCCCATCAGCCGCTTGAACACCTTCGAGTAGTGACCAGAATGCAGGACGAGGATTCCCATCCCGGCCCGCACATGGCGCACGACGCGTTCCACTACGACGTCCGCGACGTCGTCGTGGGCCTCGTGTCCCCACCACAGCAGAACGTCGGTGTCCCCGACCCGCTGCTCGTCCAGTCCGTGTTCATGGTCGGCCAGCGTCGCAGTACTGACGACGACCTGTTCACCCAGCAGCCGCGTCAGGGCGTCGCCGATGACAGCGTGAATACCGTCGGGGTAGTGCCGCAGTACGACGGGCTCTCGCAGGACGGACTCGTGTACGTTCTCGTTCCAGACCAGGACTCGGATCGGTGGATGCATCAGCTCGTCCTCAGCTGAAGTCGACGACGGACTTGATGAAGCCGTGTGGCTTGCTGCGAAGTGTTTCGAACGCCTCGTCGATCCGGTCGGCGGGGAAACGATGCGTGACCAGCTTGTGCAGGTCGAGGCGTCCGGCCTGCTGCAGGCTGAGTCCGGCGAGGGTCGCCTCCCGCAGCAGGCGCTGATCCCGTACGTGGGCATTCACGACGTCGAGGGCCTTCCAGTTCCAGTTCTCCACGTCCACCTGCCGGGGACCTTGGTGGTATCCGAGGATGGACAGGACTCCGTGCGGGCGGACCAGGTCTCCGGCAAGATCCAACCCTGCTTGGGATCCGGAGGCCTCCACCACGACGTCGACGCCGTGGGTCGCGGGGCTGTCGGGACCGTGCCGCAGTACGGCCGGCACCGCAGCAGGCTCGTACACCTCGCCGGCACCGCAGGCCGAGGCCGCGTCTCGGGCGTCAGTGCGTGGGTCGATGACGACAAGCTTCTCGATAGGTGATGACGCCATCAGTTGCACCATGATCAATCCCATGAACCCACCGCCGATGACGGCAACGCTCGCCCCGGGCAAGAGCCGCGTACGCCGGTAGCCCTCGACGACGCAGCCGACCGGCTCGGGAAGCGCGACCGCGGGATCAACGCCGTCGGGGATCACGACGACATCCGCGACGTCGGCGGTCGCATAGGTCGCGAAGGACGGTTCGATGCGGCCGCCGACCAGCGACCCCACCTTCACGTCGGCGCCTGGACCTGCCTCGACCACCTCGCCGACAGGTTCGTGCCCGAGCTGCACCGGGTACGCCGGTTGCTCGCCGGCCCATGTCGGCAGATCGCTGGCGCACACGCCGACGGTGTGCACCCGGACGAGGACCTGGTTGACGCCCGGGCTGGGCAGCTTCTGCGGAACGAGCCGGCCGTTGCCGGGACGGGTGAGTTCGTAGATGGTCGCGGTCACTTGGCGGCTCCTGCGGTCAGGCCCTGGATGAACTGGCGGTTGAGGACGACGTAGATGATGAGGACCGGCAGTGCGGCGAGCGTGGTGCCCGCGGCGAGGACAGAGGTGTCGGTGGTGAATCGGCCCTGGAAGAAGGTGAGGCCGATCGGAAGGGTGCGCACATCGTCGGTCTGCAGGAAGAACAGCGGCACGACCAGCTCGTTCCACGACGTCATGAACTGCAGGATCACGACCGCCTGCAAGGCCGGCTGCACGGCCGGGCGCACGATCGACCAGAGCGTGCGCAGCTCGCCGGCGCCGTCGATCCGGGCCGCTTCGACCAGCTCGCGCGGCAGGTCCCGCAGACTCGCTCTGAGCAGGAAGATCGCGAACGGGATCCCCATCGCGGTCTCGACCAGGACCGCGCCGAGGCGGGTATTGATCAGGCCCATGTTGCGCAGCTGGAAGAACAGCGGAATGACCACCGACCAGACCGGGATCATCAGGCCGAGCAGGAAGGTGTAGAACACCGCCGAGGTCAGCCGGAGCTTCATGACGGTCAACGCGTACGCCGCCGGGAAGGCGACGGCCAGTACCAGCGCGACGGTGCCGACGGCAACGATCGCGCTGTTGAGGACGTACTGCGAGAAGTGCGCCTGGTTCCACGCGGTCAGGTAGTTCCGGAAGACCGGCGGCCACTCGAACGCGAACGGGTCGAGCGAGGTGGCGTTGGACGTCCGGACCGACTGCAGCAGCACCCAGACCAGCGGTACGACCGAGATGATCGAGACGACCACCAGAGCTGCGTGAGCGGAGATCCTGGCCGAGCCGGCTGTCCGGTTCACCGGTCGTTCCTCTCCCGCAGCCGCAGGAACACGACTGTGATGACGAGGACGAGCAGGGTCAGGACCACGGCGGCCGCGGCCCCGTAGCCGACCTGATGGGTGACGAACGCGAGCGAGTAGATGTAGTAGGCAACGACCTCGGTCGCGTGGCCCGGCCCGCCGTTGGTCATGATGTAGACGAGATCGAAGGTCTTCAGCGTGTTGATGAACGACAGCACCAGCAGCAAGGTGATCTGGTTGCGGATCCCGGGCATGGTGACATGGACGAACTGGCTGACCGGGCCGGCGCCGTCGACCGATGCCGCCTCGTACAGGCTGCGGTCGATGGACTGGATCCCGCCGAGCAGGATGACCATCGCGAAGCCGTAGTAGGTCCAGTTGGCCGTGGCGATGACGGCCGGCATCGCGGTGTGCTGGCCGGACAGCCAGCCCACGCCGTGCAGTCCGGTGGCCTCGAGCGTCCCATTCAGGATGCCGGTGTCGGGTTGATAGATCTGGTTCCAGGCGATGCCGACCACGACCAGGGACATGGTGGCCGGGATGAACAGCACCGTGCGGAACAGGGTCCGGGCCCGGATCCAGGACGCCGACAGCAGCGCGGCCAGGATCAGCCCGAGCCCCTGGGCCAGCCAGCTTCCGGCCACCCATTCGAGGTTGTTCAGCAGGGCGCCGAAAAAGCGAACGTCGCCCACCAGCTCCCTGTAGTTGTCGAAAGCAACGAACGACTGCGACGGCGACAACCCGTTCCAGTCGGTGAAGCTCAAGTACACCGTCTGGAGGATCGGCCAGACCGTGAACACGGCATAGATCGCCGCGGCCGGCAGGATCAGCCCGTAGCCGATCGCCTTGCCGTGGCTGACGTGATGACGCCGGCCGGTCCGCCCCGGCGGCCGCGGTGCGACGGCGACTTGTCGCTCAAGCGAGGTGTATGTGCTCACAGCTGCTCAATCCTTGGTGTCGGTCTCGGACGGGGCTACTTCTTCTTGCGCGCCCGGCTCAGTGCGTCGTCGAGAACGGCGGCCAGCGCGGCCGCGTCCCGGCCGCCACCCAGGAACTGCTGCGCGGCGCCGTTCCAGGCCTCGGTCACCAGAGCGCTCGAGGTGTAGCCGGTCCAGGCGCCGACGCCACCGCCGTTCTGCGCCGCCCGTACGACGTCCACGTTCTCCTGCAGCAGCGGAGCGACGTCGACCTTGCTCGTGTCGAAGGTGGAGGTCGGCAGCACGCCGGCCTTCAGCCAGGCGGCCTCGGCGGTGTCGGAGAAGTGGACGAAGTCGATCCAATCGGCGGCGATGTCGGCCGCCTTCGACGATGCCGAGATCGACCAGGCGCCGCCGACTCCGCCCTCGGCCTGCTGCTTCAAGGAACCGTTGATCATCGGAAACGAGACGAAGCGGAAGTCGCCGGGTCTGCTCGCGTTCTGGAGAATGTCGGGCGTCACCCCGGTGCCTTCGACGAACATGCCGGCCCGGCCGGTGTAGAAGGACTTGAACGCGTCGTCGAAGGCGACACCGTTGAAGTTGCTGCTCAGGTAGCCCTTCGCGGCCCAGGACCGGGCTATCGCCAGCGATGCCTGCACGCTGGCATCACTCCAGGTCGCGACTCCGTCGAGCGACTCCAGCGACCGGATCGTCTGCACCGGCGTGTTCGCATGCAGCGCCGCGCCGATCAGGTGCGACGACGGCCACTGATCCTTGTTCCCGAAGGCGATCGGCGTGACGCCGGCCGCTTTCAGCCGGTCGGCGGCCGCCAGGAAGGCCGGGTACGTCGTCGGCGCTGCGATCCGGTACTTGGCAAAGATCGCCGTGTTGTAGAACAGGCCGACCGCCTCGCTCGACCGTGGAACGCCGTACTGCTTGCCGGCGTACTTGGCCCGGTCCAGGACCGATGGCTGCATCTTCTTCGTCCAGCCGTACTTGCCGGCGTACGCGTCCAACGGGGCCACGAGGCCGTTGGTCGCGAGCTCGCCGAGCGCCGACGGCGCCGCGTCGTAGTCGAAGATGTCGGGACCGGAGCCGGAGGCCAACGCGGTGGGCAGGGTCTTCTGCTCGTCATCGGCCGACAGGAACTGGATGGTGACGGTGACTTCGGGATGCTTGGCTTCGTAGGCCTCGTTCAGTTTCGTCAGCACCGGCTGCAGTGCGGCGTTGTCCCCGAACTGGGACACCACGGTCAACGTAGCCTTCTCACCCGGCTTCGGTCCGCCGGAGGTCCCGCCGGAACCGCCGCCGGTCGTCGTGCCGCAGGCTGCCAGCGCCAAAGCGAGGGTTGTGCCGGCGGCGATCGGGCCGAGGCGTCTCAGGCCGCGACGCGCAGAGAACGAGATCATCAGTGCCTCCCTGGGACAGGCTGCTGGGTGCCGCGCGGTCCGGACAGCCGGCGGGCGGTGTGGGTGAGCAGGTCGGCGCCGGTGATCTCGTCGAGGATCATGATCGCCGCGCCGAGACTGGCCGATTCGTCACCGAGTTCCGACGGGACGATCCGCAGATCGCGGGTGGCCAGTGCGAGCGACCGGCCGTAGACGGTTTCGCGGATCCGGGCCAGGAAGTCGTTCCCGTCGGCCGGCCGGCCGGCGACCACGACGATCGCGGGATTGAAGAAGTCGACCAGCACGGACAGCACCTGCCCGATGCTTTCGGCGGCCTTGTCGAGCAACTCACGGGAGGCCTCGTCACCGCGCCGTGCGGCGTCGACCACCATCCGGGCGGTGATCTCCTGCCCTTCTCGCGTCGCCTCCGCGAGCAGGGGGCTGCGGCCCGAGCCGACCAGCAGCGTGGCCTGCTCGACGAGATATGCGCTGCCCTGGCTGGTGACCAGGCTGCCCGCGCTGCCCTGTGCACCGCGGTGCAGCTGCCCGTTCGAGATCAGGCCGGCGCCGACGAACGACCCCACTTTGATCACCAGGAGATCGCGGACGTTGCGGCCGTGACCGACGGTCCGCTCTGCCAGCGCCATCAGGTTCACTTCGTTGTCGACCCGCGCTGGTACGCCGAAGCGCTGCTGCAGCCGGTCACGCACCGGCTGGTCGTGCCAATCAGGATGGACAGGCGGATGAATCGTGCGGCCGGTCTCGAACTCGACCGGGCCGGCGATGCCGACGCCGATGCCGCAGAGCGGATGGTGCGCCTCGGTCGCGGCCAGCCCCCGCTCGGTCGCGCGCTCCAACTCGTCGAGGACGAGCTCGGGTCCCTGCCACATCGAGACCGGCACGCGCTCTTCCCACAGCAGCTCGTGGGCGAAGGAGAAGACGGTCACCTGCAGGTGGGTCATCGCGACCTCGGCCGCGACCACGACACCGCGGCTGCGGCTCAGCGACAACGCCGTACCCCTGCGTCCGCCGGTGCTGGCGTTCGCGCCGGTCTCCTCGACCAGACCGGACCCCACCAGCCAGCGCACCCGCTCGGACACGATCGCCTTGCTCAAGCCGGTGAGCGTCGCCAGATCCGCGCGCGACACTCCCCCGGTGTGACGCACGACCGCCAGGATCGCGGCCGAACTCGGCGACGACGCCGGGAGAGCATCCAGATCTTCGTCCACTATTCATCCTTCTTAGTTCAATAAGTGATCGAAGTTGATCGTAAGTTGAACTTAGCCCCCGCGCAAGACCGGAAGCTAGTTCGAGGCTCCCTACATGAGGGCTTTGACGGGCGCCCGGCCCGCCGGCAACGGTCCGCTTCGTCGGGTCGTCGACGAGGGCGCGCGGCGGCAGGTACTCGATGTCGCCATGCCCGAAGGCGAGTGACGTGACCAGGAAAGAAGGCCCCTGGGTCAACCGGTCGCTGCACCGCAAACCGATCCTCGCCGTCGGCCAGCTCGCCGCGCTTAAGAACCCCGGTCTGAGGGCAGCTCGCTCAGGTCTGGGCGAGGGCGGTGATTGCTTCGGCGATCTCGGCGGGCTGTTCTTCGGGGAGGAAGTGGCCGCAGGGAAGGATCTGCGTGCGGAGGTCGGACGCCCACGACGACCAGATCTTCTGTGGGTCGAACGGGAGGTCGACGTCGCCGGGATCTTGCCACGCGGCGAGGACGGGCATCGAAAGCGTTCGCCCGGCGCGCTGATCGCGCTGGTCCTGGGCGAGGTCGATGAACGCGCTGGCCCTGTAGTCGTCGCAGATCGCATGGATGGTTTCGGGGCGCCGTGTCGCAGCGAGGTACTGATCCCGCACGTCGGCCGCGATCGCATCCGGTTGCTTGGTCCAGGTATCGAGAAAGTGCCCGAAGAACGTGTCCGGGTCGGCTGAGATGAGCCGCTCCGGCAGGTCGCTGGGCTGGGCGAGTAGGTACAGATGAAACGCGAACACGCCACCCGGCCCCTGCAAGGCGGCCCAGTTGTCAACGGTGGGAAGGATATCGAGCACACCGAGCTGAGTGACCTTGTCGGGGTGGTCAAGGGCCGCCCGGAAGGCGACCAGCCCACCGCGATCGTGCCCGACCAGCGCAAACCTGTCATGGCCGAGTTCCCGCATCAGGGCGATCATGTGCGCGGCCACGACCGACTTGTCGAAGGCCTCAGGACCCTCTCCGAGCCGGTCGCTACCGCCGTACCCCGGAAGGTCCGGGCAGATCACCTGGAACCTGTCGGTCAACCGAGGAACGACCTCTCGCCAAGTGAGCCTGGTCTCAGGGAACCCGTGCAGCAGCAGGAGCGGCACGCCGTCACCGCCCACGTCACAGACGATGTCGCGTCCGTCGACGCTGATCGTTCGGGTCTCCATGGGCCTCGTGGTCATAGTTCCTGAGGTTCCCACTCGCCATCGACAGAAACCCGCACTAATCCCCAAACAGGACCGCCCCGGCCGATCACGTTGCTGGGGGCAACGTGATCGGCCGGGGGTGGGTCAGGCTGCGGTCGGGACCGGGGTCAAGCGGTTGCGAAGGTCGTCGAGGATGCGGCGGAGCAGGCGCGAGACCTGCATCTGGCTGATGCCGATCTCGGCGCCGATCTCGGACTGCGACAGTCCTTGGATGAAGCGCAACTCCAGAATCCGGCGATCACGCGCTTCCAGCCCCTCCAGAACCGGCTGCAACATGTCCACCGCCTCCAGCTGGCTCACCGCCAGGTCCTCCTCGCCCGCCACGACCTCAGCCAGATTCCACCCGTTGTCGTCGGCGAGCCAATCCAGCGACAACGTCCGGAAGCAACCGCGAGCTGCCATCGCCTGCTCGATCTCCGCCGCGTCGATGCCGAGATGCTCGGCCAACTCCACGATCGACGGCTCCCGGCCCAGCGCCTGCTCCAACTCCGGCAGCTTGGCCGCGACCAGCCCCTGGAGCTCCTGCAGCCGGCGCGGGATCCGTACCGTCCACGCACAATCGCGGAAGTAACGCTTCACCTCGCCGCGAATCGTCGGTACGGCGTACCCGATGAACGGCGTATCCGCATCCAGACGATAGTTCGTGGCAGCCTTCATCAACCCCACGAACGCGACCTGCTCCAGATCCTCGCTCTCCGCACCCCGGCGCTGGAACCGGTGCGCGATCCCCCGCGCGATCTCCAGGTTCAACTCCACGATCCACTCGAGCAACTCCCGCTGCTCGGCCGGATCACTCGTCCGAGCCCGCCGCTCGAACAACTCGATCGTCGCCGCCTCCCGCGCAGCCCGATCCGCCACCGACGAACACTGCGTCGGCACCACCTGCTCATACCTGCTGATCCCAGAAACAGCCATCATGACCTCGCGACGTGTAGTCACGGCGCGGCACACGTTTAGACCGCGGTCAACAGTTCTGCCCCAGTACCCACCCAAGCCAATTTCATGCATTGCCGCGGGTACCGGGGCCTCTCCCCGAGGTGTAGTACGTCAGCTCGAGGTGCCGGCTTGGCGGACGTTGTCCGCCGAGTCCTTCGCTCCGTCCGCGACGTGCTGCGCCGCCGTACGGCTTTCGTCGGCTACCTCGGACGCTGCGTCGGAGGCGGACTGCCGGACATTCTCGACTGCCTGCTGGGCCGGCTCCTGAAGGTTGTCCTTCAGCTCCTGCGCCACCTGAGCAGCTTGTTCCTTGACCGGACCGGCGGCCTCCATCGCCTTGTCCTTGGAGGCTTGAGCCAGGTCGCGTTCCTGCGTCGACGCAGGCACCGCAGCAGCCGCGATCCACCCGGCCGCGAAGGCGATCAGCCCGGCCGCCAACGGCGTACCGCGAGTCCGCGCCCGCGCCATGTCCGGCGCCGAACCGACAGCCTCACCGACCTTGCTGCCGGCGTCCTGCACCGTCGACACGGCCGAACCCGCGGTGTCGCCGACGGATCCGCCCATCGACTCCGCCGAGCCCATCACGTGTTCCTTCAGCCGATGAACCCCACCACGAGCCCGGTCGACCCGCCGGCCGACGACGCGACCGGGGCTGACCTTCTCGGTGAGGGCGTCCACGTCACGCCCGACGCTGCGCCGGGTCTGCTCGATGTTGCGCTTCAGCTCTTCCGGGTCTTCAGCCATTTCGCGTCCTCCTTGAGTGATTCGACCGTCTGGTCGGGTTTCGGGTTGACCTCTTGGAGCTCCTTGCGCCCCGACATCGCCAGTACGACGGCCACGACCGCCCAGACGACCGCGACGATCAGCGCGGCCCAGATGAGGTCCATCGCCTCGTCCAGCGCCCACATCACCGTCAGCGAAACGAACAGCGCCACCATCCAGCCGGCGAACGCCGCGCCGCCGAGCATGCCCGCACCCTTGCCTGCCTTCTTCGCCTCGACCTGGAGCTCGGCCTTGGCCAGCGCCAGCTCCTGGCGGGTCAACTGCCCGAGATCGGTGGTCAGCTGGGAGACCAGCTCACCGATCGACTCGTCCATCGACAGCCGGCGCGTACCGCTGTCGGACGGTGAACCGTCGATGGTCATGTCAGTGCTCCTGTCCCGGCCCGAACCTGGGCGTAACCGGTGCACCCGGATCCGGGTCCGGCGCTATCGGTGTGGGCATCGGAGGCGGCGTCGTCGAGCCGACCGGCGGAGCGCTCATCGGCGCCGCCGGCGGCGGGACCAGGTAGTCGTCGGCCGGTGAGTGCTCGGACAGACCGTTGCCGGTGCTGGTCGGCGTACCAGTGCTGTCGGTGCCCCCGGCGGCCAGCGCGCGGGTGAGGCGACCGGCTACGACACCCGCGGCCACGGCCACGAGCAGGAACGTGCCCGGCTTACGTCGCGCGAACCCGCGTACCTCGTCCAGCAGATCGCCAGGCTCGTGCTTCTGCAGGAAATCCGCAGCCTGATCGGTGAAGTCGGCACCCTGCCGTGCCAGCTGAGCGCCCAGGCCAGACTGACCGTGCTCGGCCATCCCACGCAACTCGTCGCCGACCGAACGAAGACCGTTCGCGGCCCGATCCTTCTGCTGACTCGCCTGCCCGACCAACTCGTCACGGGTCTGACCGACCAGCCGCCGGGTCTGCTCACGGGCATCCGATGTCACGTCCGATGCCTTGTTCTTAACGGTTCCCGCAACCTGACGAGCGGCCTCGGCCGACGTCTCCTTCAGCTGCCCGGCTTCGTCGCGGGCAGTCTCGGTCACACCCTCCGCGGGCGGACTCTCGGCATCCGACCAATGATTCGTCGTCTGAGACATGTGACGGCTCCTTCCAGGAGCTACTACTTCGATCGCGAGACCGCGCGTGGGTCCGCCGTACGACAAGCACGGCAACAAAGACAGCGACCTGCTCAGGCCGACGGGCGCAACATCTCTGCCTCGCAACAAGGACTTACCGAAATGGCACTCTGTCGTACCACTACTGGATTGACCTACAGGTACCCGCGACCAAACAAACCCGTTCTACCCCTCGTCGGGTTCTGGGTGCTTGGGCTGGATGCCTCCGGCGGCGTAGGCGGCGGCTATGACGACGAGGGTGACGGGGAGTCCCAGGGCGACCCTGACGATGAGGAGCCAGGCGACGGGTTCCTCGTTGAGGTAGACGATGCCGAGGGCGACCGCGCGTATGACCAGGGCGACGCCGGCCGTCAGGGTGGTGAGGTTGTAGACCGCGCGGGCGTTGGGATCGACGGAACGTCGCGGGGGTTGACGGCGGACCAGGTTCCACAGGACTGCGAACAGGGGGCGGCGCACTGCGACCGAGCCGACGAGAATGCCACCCAGGGTCAGATCGAGGCAGATGTCGGCGACGAGACCGCTCGCGGCTACCCCGGTGACATGGGCGATGGTTGCCGCGATGGTGAGTCCGACGGCACCGCCGATGACCGTCGACTTCGGCCACCCCTGGCGCCGCGCCATCACCACGACGCAGCCGAGGACCATGATCCCGGCTCCCAGCCCCCACCAGAAGCCGGTGCTGTTGGCAACCGCGATGAACAGGATCGGCGGCAGTTCTGGGGCGACGAGGCCCGACCGCCGCAGCGACCGCCAGGCCGTGCGTACGGCGTCAGGCAGGCGCACGTCGTACTGCGAACGCGTTTCGGCGGCCGGCCTGCTCATACCGCTTCGGCCCTGTCCGTGGCATCGCGTACCGAACGACGTGCGGCGGTCCCATCGTCGCCGTACCCGATCAGCAGGCGAAGGATCATGTCCAGCAGGACGTGATGGGCGTGCTCCTCGGCGACGGCGCCGGACAGCACCATGGAGACGATGCCGTGGCGCATGCTCCAGACCTGAGCCGCCCAGATCACGACCATGGTGTGCTCGACCTCGGGAATCCGGCCGTCGTCGATGCACCGGCGCAGGCCGGTCACGATCTCCTCGAAAGCGCCCACACCCGCGTCGTCTTGTTCCACCGGGCGGTCGACGACCATGGCGCGATAGAGATGCGGGTTGGCCAGTCCGAACCTGACGTACGCAGTACTCGCGGCGATGAGGTCTGCCACCGGATCGCTCGTCTGCCCGGCACGTTC
The DNA here is from genome assembly GCF_040680855.1 of Kribbella sp. NPDC051952. Taxonomy (NCBI): domain Bacteria; kingdom Bacillati; phylum Actinomycetota; class Actinomycetes; order Propionibacteriales; family Kribbellaceae; genus Kribbella; species Kribbella sp. NPDC051952. Next base: position 38,987 of record NZ_JBFAXQ010000023.1, on the reverse strand, counting down.
GATGTCCGCCGCCAGCCGAAGGAATCCCTCCTCCCGGACCGCGCGCTGGACCTCCTCCATGCCGCCGAGATGCGTGTAAACCGCCATCGTCGAGCGCTCGGTCTCCCGGGCCAGCCGTCGCGTCGTCAGAGCCGCGACGCCCTCCTCAGCCAGGACCTTGGCGGCCGCCTCAATGAGCAACACCCGTACGGCGGGATCACGACGCTGAGGACTCATGCCACGATGATCACATAACAGCGATATGTATTCAACCTACCTGCGGCGTTCGACTCTTACTTCATTGGCGTGCTCTCGAGGTGGTGCTTCGCCTTCTCGTCGGTCACGTGCCGGCGATAGTGGCGGGCGGACTTGTTGCGGCCGCCGCACGTCTCCATGGAGTGCCAGCGTCTACTGCCGTTTCGCGAGGTGTCGTAGAAGTACAGGACGCAATCCGGATGGGCACACTGGCGGATCCGGTCGGGATGCGTCGCGACAAGCTCGGTGAACGCCCGCGCCGAGCGCCAGGCCGCACCCCACCCCGAATCCACGGTGGGCGTCGTCGCGGGTCGCCCGTCCGCCACTGAGGTGCTCTCGTATCCGTGGGACAGAACGGCATTCATGCGGGCGTCCGCTGACGGGCCGGGTGAATCCAGGAGCGCTCGGATCGCGGCTCTTGAGGTCCTGAGAGCGTCGACGTCTTCCTCGGCCGGATCGAATCCGTACTCGCGGAGCCAGAGCTCGGGCGCGCCTTCGGCGGCGAGGAAGTCGACCTTCTCGCCGCGGTCGATCCATTCGGTGTTCACGAGGTCGAGCGAGATCGTCTCTCCGACCAGCAGTCGTTCCAGCATGCCCAAACCTTACCACCAAACTGAAGTTGACAGGTTAGACAGGACCTGCGTAGGGTTCCAACCGTTCACAAGCATTTAGATGGTTATACCGCTGTGGACCCCTATCCATCACCCCTGCCACAAGGAGAATCACCGTGCCTACGTCAACGCTCGTTCCCGTCGTCGAGTACAAGGTCGAGAATTTCGACGACTTCGAGCTCTTCTACCGCGAGGCCGGCCCGAAGGACGCGCCTGTCGTGCTGCTGCTGCACGGCTTCCCCACCTCGTCGCACATGTTCCGCAACCTGATCCCGCACCTCGCCGATGGCTTCCGCGTGATCGCGCCGGACCTGCCGGGCTACGGTCAGAGCTCGGCCCCGGATCACACCGAGTTCGCGTACACCTTCGACAACGCGGCCGAGCACGTGCAGAAGCTCCTCGACCGCCTGGGCATCACTCGCTACGCAGTCAACGTCTTCGACTACGGCGCACCGACGGCCTGGCGCCTCGCGCTCGCACACCCCGACGCCGTCACCGCGCTGATCGTGCAGAACGGCAATGCGTACGACGAGGGACTGGACAACGACTTCTGGACACCCATCAAGCGCTACTGGGCCGACCAGACCGACGAGAACCGCGACGCCCTGCGAGGCCTGCTCATCGCCGAGACGACGAAGTTCCAGTACACCGACGGCATGGCGCACCTCTCGCGCATCTCGCCGGACAACTGGATCACCGACCAGGCCCTGATGGACCGGCCCGGCAATGACGAGATCCAGCTCGACTACTTCCTCGACTACGGCACCAACCCGGGTCTGTACCCGGCAGTGCAGGAGTGGCTGCGCGCGAAGCAGCCGCCGACGCTCATCGTCTGGGGCTCGAACGACGTCATCTTCCCCGAGGCCGGCGCCCACCCCTACAAGCGCGACCTGACGGACCTCGAGTTCCACCTGTTCGACAGCGGGCACTTCCTGCTCGAGGACCGGGCCGACGAGGTGTTCCCGCTCATCCACGACTTCCTCGAGCGCAAGATCAGCTGAGGTCGGTCACGGCGTTCAGATAGTTGTCCAGGGCCCGCAAATTCTGTGAGAGCAGGGTGACTCGCTGCTGGAGGCGATCCCGTTCGGCGGCGATTCTGCCGACGAACTCCGGATCGTCGTACCTGGAGCAGGCAGCCTCGGCCAGGCACGGCAGCACCGCCCGGATGATCTCGGTCGTCAGGCCGGCCCCGAGGAGACCCCGAATCTGCTCGACCTGGGCGACCATCGCCTCGTCGTAGACGCGATAACCGTTCTCCTGGCGCCGCGGGGACAGCAGGCCCTGGTCCTCGTAGTAGCGAAGGAGCCGCGTGGAGACCCCGACGCGGTCGGCAAGCTCTTTGATTCTCATCGGACTCCTTCGGGGACTACTTCGCACCGATCGCCTGTTCTAACCACCGTTGCTAGTATAGATGGTTAGAACAGGCCAGCGGGGGGCGACCTCCAGAAAGACAGCTGATGGACACACATCACCCGCACGAGCAAGGTCAATGGCATCCCGGCGAAGCGGCGATGCACCGCCTTCTCGGCGTGCCCGCGCATGACAATCCGACGATCCCGGGCCTGCCCACCGCCTACGGACTCTGGATGGAGCGAAGCCCGCTTCTCGCGCTGGGAACCGTTGATCGGACCGGCCGGATCTGGACGACGGTGCTCGGCGGAAGGGCAGGAGTGATCAAGCCCATCGCCGCAGGAGTCCTGGGATTGAGCTCGTCCGCGCATCTCGATCCCCGAGGTGAGGGCGATCCCGGCTGGACGGCGTTCGATCCCGTCCTGGAGGCGCTGTTCTCGAGCACGCAGGACGGGAGAGTCGTCGACCACGCCGGCGGAAAGCTGGTCGCCGGTCTGGCGATGAACCTGGAGGAGCGCACACGGGTCAAGCTCGCGGGCCGGATGCTCCGTGGGGTCGTCCTGGCGAACGCGGCGGAGACGACCGAGACCGAACCGCAGGATCCGACGCGTGTCGACGTACAGATGGCTTTGGCTATCGAGGAGACCCTCGGCAACTGCCCGAAGTACCTGAACAGGAAGGCCGTCTGGACCCACGAGGCATCGCCTCGCCTCGTCAGCGACTCGCTCCCGCTGCCCGACGAAGCCGTGGAGCTCATCGGCAAGGCGGACATCTTCTTCCTCTCCAGTCGGTACGGCGCGGAGAGCATGGACACGAACAACCGCGGCGGTGCGCCGGGGTTCGTACGGGTCTTCAGCAACTCCGCTGACGAGGGGGTGAGCCTGGTCTATCCGGAGTACTCCGGAAACCGGCTCTTCCAGACGCTGGGGAACCTGCAGACCGATCCGGCGGTCGGCATCACCTTCCCCGACTTCGAGACCGGGGACGTTCTCTACCTCACCGGGCGAGCAGAGGTTCTCATCGGCGCCGAAGCGACTGCGGTGCTGCCGCACAGCAAAGTCGCGGTCAAGGTCACGGTGGAGGCGGCTCGGTTCGTGAGCGACGGGTTGCCGTTCCGAGGGCGTCTGCTAGACCCTTCGCCGTACAACCCGCCGGTCCGCCGGTTGGCGAAGGAAATTGGCGGAACGGACGATCTGAGCGAGGGCGTGGACGGACGGTCCGGGGGCATTGCGATCGCGACCTTGGTCCGCTCGTCCCGGATCACGCCGACGGTGTCTCGCCATATCTTCCGGCTGTCGCCCGATCCTTCGTCCCCGCAGGAGTTTTCGCGTCTCGCTCCATGGCGGCCGGGGCAGCATGTCACGCTCGACTTCTCGGCTCAGCTGGATCAGGGGTGGTCGCACATGCGCGATCACGACCCCACGTCGCTCAACGACGACTACATCAGATCGTTCACGATCTCGAGTGCGCCCGTACGGCGATCCTTGGACGGCGTCGAGTTCGACATCACGGTTCGCCGGCACGGGCCGGTCACGCGCCTCCTGTCGAGATGGGCGCCTGGAGCAGAGCTGAAGGTTCCCGTTCTCGGGTTCGAAGGCGAAGAGGATCTCCAGGCACCGGATGAGGACCTCGTCGTAGTGGCCGGCGGTGTCGGGATCACACCCTTCATGGCGCAGCTGGGGCGGCAAGCCGAAGCCGTACAGCGTTGGTCGGTCCTGTGGACCCTTCGAGCCGATGATCTGCCGCTCGCCGTCGACGTCGTCGAACGAATCGGCAGGCCGGGGTTGGAAATCACTCTCTTCGTGACCGGCGAGCCGGACGCGAGCGGTCAGAACTATCTGCAGACGCTGGCTCGGCTCGGCGCTACCGTCCACACCAGAAGAATCCGAAGAGACGACGTCATGGGCGCCCGAGCCGAGGGACGCAGACGATTCCGCGTCTGTACCGGACCAGGGCTGAGAAAATCTGTCCTGGAATGGCTGGATGGCGAAACCGTTGGTGTAGTGAACTTCGACTACTAGTGGCGAGGGCCGCCGTCCCCTTGGGGGCGGCGGCCCTTCGACTCACTGCTCGCCGGCCGAGCGTCGATCCGCGGGTCCAGGAAAGGCGTGGCCTCGGCCGAAGATCACGACAACAACCGTCGAGACGACGAGCAGGGCGACGGCGATCAGGAGCGATTCGGATCCGAGACCCGCGAGGAGCAGACCGCCGATCAGTCCGCCGAGCCCGATTCCTCCGTTCCACATCGTCACCTGCAGAGGCTGGGCAGCGTCGGCGTGCTCTCGAGACGCCGCCATCAGCGCGCCCTGGAACAGCGTGGCCGCGCCACCGAAGGCCAGGCCCCACAGACCGACCGCGAGGTAATCCACGACCGGATTCACCGACCAGAGCGTCAGGACGACGGCGGCTACGGCGAAGAACGCCGTACTGAGGATCACCAGGCGACGGTGGTGTCGGTCCACGAAGAGCCCGGTGAGCCAGATGCTCACGATCGAAGCGATCCCGAAGTCGAGAAGGATCCACTGGACCTGGTCCTCCAGGCCGACGCCGGCGAGCACCGGAGCGATGTAGGTGTAGAGGATCGTGTGCGCGAGAACGTACACGCCGGTCACCAGCAGAATGGTGCGGAGACCCTTGATGCGCAGGAGCTCCAGGAGCGGGAGTCGCTCACCCGCCTGCTGTCCGGGAACGTCCGGCAGCTTCCACAACGTCCAGATGATGAGTACGCCGGTGAGCGCCGTCATGAGGCCGAACGTCAACTGCCAGCCGACGTGCTGGCCGAGGACCGCTCCCACCGGAACGCCCAGCGAGAGCGCGACCGGCGTTCCCGCGAAGGCGAATGCCATCGCGCGGCCCTTCAGGGCATCTGGCGTGATCCGCTGCGCGTATCCGCCGAGGAGACTCCAGGTCACACCGGATGCGGCACCGGCGACAAAACGAGCAATCATCGTGAGGGCATAGTCGAGCGAGATTGCCGTTACCAGGTTGGCAACGAGGAATCCCGCCAGTGCGAATACGAGCAGTCGCCGTCGCGGCCAGTTGGTCGTGACGATCGACACCGGGATCGCCGTGAGCATCGTCGCAACCGCGTAGATCGTGACCGTCTGCCCGGCGACGGATTCGGATACCCCCAGCGCGTGACTCATCTGCGGCAACACACCGGCAGGCAAAGCCTCAGTCAGGGTGGTGATGAATCCCGCGGTGAACAAAGCGATCAAAGCCGATACAGGAAGGCGTTCTCTCGGGGAGACACGCGTCAGAGTGTCCTGCCTATTGGTCATGCGATTTCTCTTCTTTCTTCTGGCACAGCCCCCATCACCAGGGGAACCAGAAGATCGTCCAACCTTCACACCAATGTGAACGCAAGCCCACTAGGCATGAGGTCTTCATCACGCAGACCTCGCTCTAGACAGACGATTGCCGTCGGCAAGCACAAGTGCGGGGGCAGCTCGGGAAGCTGTCCCCGCACCGGGTGCGGCCGATCAGTTGTTGGAGTGTTCCGGGTTGAGGGTGTTCTGGCTTTGGGCGGCGGTTCGCTCGTCCGGGGTGACGCAGATGTGGTCGCCGGGGACTGCTTCGCGCCAGACGAAGCCGTCGACGCAGGTTCCGTCAGGGTTGGCGCGTTCCTCCTCCAAATGCGCCTGGTTCTGACTTCGGGCCGCGGCCTGCTCCTCCGGCGTGACGCAGACCGAATCTTCCGGGGTGGCCCTGCGCGGGACGAACCCGTCTTGGCAACCAGTGGGGTCGCCACCGTCGCTGCCTTGGCCTGTAATCGTTACCCGACGCCTGACATCTCCGGGACTCAGCTGGATGACCAGCACAGCCTTGCGAACTCCAACGGCCGTGGGCCGGAACTCCAGCCGGACCGAGCAGCCCTTGTTCGGCTTCAACGTACCGTTGCACTGCTTCGTCAGATTGAAGTCGCCGGCCTGGTCGCCCTCGAGACCCATCGTTGCGATCTCGATGGTCGTGGCACCGGCGTTGCGTACGCCGATCTGCTTGCAGGCCTCGGCATTGCCGACCTTCACTTCGGGACACTTCCGGGTCTTCGGCATGTCGACCTTCGGCCCGGTCTTCGTGGCCGGGGGGTTCGTCGTCTCAGGTTTCGTGGTGGGTTCGGCCGCCGGTGTCGGCTGGGTTGTCGACGGGAGCGGCCGCTCGGTGCTCACGAAGGTGCCGGACCCGTTCGCCGTCAGAGATCCCTTGCCGGCGATGGCTTCCGGAACGGTAAACCCACCGATGCTGATCACCAGCGCGATACCGCTCAGCGCCCCGATCCCGATGGTGCGGGCGATTCCCCCTCCGCGCGTGGTGAATACCGCCATCAGCAGCGGGCTCAGTGCGGCTCCGGCCACGGTCGCGATCCGCCCCGCACCCAACGCGGGAATGATGGCAGAGGACACGACGGACGACAGGACGCCGAGCAGGAGCGACGTGTGGCTGAAGGCGTTCGTCTCCTTGATCTGCTGTCCCAGTCGTTGCTTCGGCTGACTCTCCATCGTTCTCACCCGCTCCATCGGTAGGTAGTGGTCTTGGCTCTTGTCTCCTGACAGGTGCTCATGCCGAACAAGAGGTCGTGCCACCCAGGCAGATACGTCGCGATCGGATGTATCCGGGCGCGATCTGCGGACTCTCCTCGCCAAGACATCGATCCGAACCGGAGGGATGCAAGTGAGCACCACAGCACGTCCTGAGCGCACCCAGCAGCCGAGGACCGCCAAGATGAGGCCGGTCACCCGGCGGCTGATCGGCGTGGCCAACTTCGCCGAGGCCGTCGTGTCACTGGTCGGACTCGTCGCGGCCTACGGCATCGCAGAGCGGCTCGTTACCGCCCAGGAGCTGGCCGGCCCCGCCGGCATCGCGACTCGTGTAGTCCGGTGGTGGGGACCGGACTACACGACCACGTTGAACATGTCCCTGCTGATCGTCGGGGCGGCAGCCGGGGCCGTCGGCAGTGTCATCCACCAGAGCATCGTCTTCGCGCACCGGGCCGGTCTGGAGACCCTCGAGCGAGGATTCGTCTGGTGGTATGTACTGCGTCCGGCCTGGTCCGCTCTGCTCGGCTCGGTCGTCGTCATCGCCGTCAACACCGGATTGATCAGCATCGGCGACGAGACGACCTCCACGGCCGGCATGACGGTCCTGGTGATGATGGGCTGCCTGGCCGGACTCTTCACCGACGAGGCGATGAAGCGCCTGCGCCCGTTGCTCGGCGCCACGCCGCCGGAGGACACCCAGGTCCCCGACGACGAGACGGCCGCGCCCGAGCACGCGCGTTGATCACTCAGGGAGCAGCACGGCTCCGACTCCGGGCTGTGCCGCTCCCTGAGCCTCGGCGATGAGAGCGGCCGCCGCATCCCGGCCGTTCTCACCGGTTCGTGACATCCGCGCCGCGATCAGGCCGGCGACGAGCGGCGTACTGAACGAAGTTCCGCTCCACATCGCCATGCCGTAGAACTTCTCCACTCGTGTCTTCTCTGCGAAGGGTGGAACGTGTGGTGGCTCCCGGTAGGTGTACGTCCCCACCGGGAACGCGTTGACCAGGTCCTGGCCCGGCGCGTAGACGTCGACCCAACCGCCATGGTTGCTGAAGCCGGCCTTTCCCTTCCAGTGCGTCCCGAGCGCGCCGACAGAAACCGTGTACGGCGCCGCCGCCGGCCAGAACGGCTTGCGGTCATCATCATTGCCCGCAGCAACCACCATCACGACCCCCTTGTGGTGGCTCAGCCGGTGCGCATTGAAGAACGGGAACGTGAGCGGCCCGCTCGCGTCGTACGCGTACGTTCCCGCTGACATGCTGATGATGTCCGGGTGGTCGCACTCCAGGACCTGGTCGAGCGCTCTCACGAGGTCCGCCTCGGTGGCCGCTCCACCGAACTCGAACACCTTCCGCACGTGCACCTCCGCCAGCGGTGCGACGCAACGGATTACGCCGGCGATGAACGTGCCGTGGCCTGCGTAGTGACTGAGGATGTCGCCGCTGATGGCGTAGTCGGGGTCGCCGTCGACGCCCCGGAGCCAGCTGCTGCGTTGCGTCGCCGGCTCGTCGTATCCCGTGTCCACGACGACGACTTTCACGCCTTCGCCGGCACAGCGGTTCGACGTGTACCCAGGGTGCGGCGCACTACCGGCCGGCATCGGCTCCGGTTCGACCGCGGGACAGCCTGCCGCGTTGCCGGTGATCGAGAACACGAGATTGGGTGCCGCCGCGTTCGGTCCGACAAAGGTGCGGATGGCGTCCAGCGCCGCGAGTACGTCGGACGGCCGGTTGCCGCGGTCCAGCCGGACCAGGCTGACACCGGCGATCACCGGCTCGGAGAAATCCCGCCTGTCCCGGTCGGCGGGCAGCACGCCCCGCTCGGAGAAAGGCCGCCTGCCCCGGTCGCGGGGCAGCATGCCCAGCTCGGCGAGGACAACGCGAACGCGCCCGAAGTACTCTTCACGCACGAGAATGGTGCCTTCCTCGAAGAGGAAGTCCACTCCGTCGGCGGACCCGACAGTCCTCCCCTCGCCGATCCTTCGGGGCCGGACGCGGTGCCGTTCGAAGCCTTCATGAATGACAGCTCGTTGAGCGTCTTGTGCCGTGTACGGTCCGCCGGGCTGCGGCGCCTGGTTCGCGTGTCGTGTCATTGCCCCTCCCTCTTCCGCATCGAGCTACCTAGACTCGATGGATGTCAGCCAGCAAGGACGGCTCGGACCGCCTGCTGCTGCTTGCTGTGGCACGGCCCTCCGACGCGCTGGCAGCCGCGGCCGCGTTGCTCGAAGCGCGGCCTGACCCGCGGAGCGCCTCGATCGCTCGTCAGGCGCGCGCCATCGTGTGGCGGGACTCGGGCCGCACGGCCGAGGCCGTCGCCGAGCTCCGCCGCGCGCTGCGCCTCGCACAGACGTCGGCCGATACGAGTCGCATCGGAGATGTCCAAGCCACCCTCGGTCTCACGCTCGGCCTCAGCGGCAGACCCGCGGACGGGTTGGCCACACTGGGCCAGGCGATCGGCAACAGCAGGGGCGTCGCGGCGGGACGAGTCCTGACTCGGCGTGGCTATCTCTTCCGAGTGCTCGGACGGTACGACGAGGCGCTCGCGGACCTGCGCCAAGCCATCACGCTTCTGCACCGCGGCCAGGACCGGATCTGGGAAGCTCGCGCGCGATCCCATCGTTTTCTCGTGTACGCCGCCCTGGGGCAAGCCGCCCATGCGGACCGCGACCTGGTGGTGGCCGAGCAACTCTCGGCGGCCACCGGGCAGGATCTGGAGTCGGCGATGCTGGTGCACACCCGCGCGGATGTGGCCTTCCAGTCCGGCGATCTGCCTGCTGCACTGGGCTTCCTCGACGAGGCGGCCGCCCGGTATGCGGCGCTGCAGACGGAATGGCCGAGTCTGGCGATCGACCGTTGCGCCGTACTGCTCGCCGCCGGACTCGCGACCGAAGCCGTGACGACGACCGAGCAGTTCCTGCAGCGATATCTGCGTCTCGACAGCGGGGGAACCGCGACCGCCGAGCTGCTGTTCGCCGTGGCACAGGCCGCGCTGGCCGCTCACCGGCTCGACCTGGCAGAGGAACGCGCAGTGGCCGCCAGTGAACTCTTCCGGCAGCAGGGCCGGACCGGGTGGCTTGCCCGGGCGACGTACGTTTCGGTCCAATCGCGGTACGACGCCGGTCAGCGCGGCGATCGGCTCAGCGCCGACGCCGGGCGGCTGGCGGATCAACTCGATGAGCTCAACTCCCCGGACGCGCCGTCGGCACAGCTGCTGGCCGGCCGACTGGCCACCTCCCAGGGGCATCCGGTCGACGCGGACCGGCATCTCGACCGCGCGTCCCGCTTCCGCCACCGTGGTCCCACCTTCGGTCATGCCGCCGGCTGGCTCGCCCACGCCTTGCGAGCCGAGGGACGCGGCGCCACCGCCGCAACCTTGATCGCCTGTCGGCACGGACTCGAAGCGGCCACCGACCACCAGCGAACTCTGGCCGCGCCGGAGTTGCGTGCGCACGCCGCCGTGTACGGCGTCGAACTCGCCGCGCTCGCCCAGCGTCACGCCGTACAACGCAACGATGCGCGCATGCTGTTGCGGTGGAGCGAGCGCTGGCGGGCCAGTGCACTGTCCTTGCCGCCGGTCCGGCCTCCGGACGATCCCGAGCTGGCCGCGGACCTCGCGGCGTTGCGGAACGTGGCGCGACGCCTGGACGTGGCACTGCGAGCGGACGAAGACACAGATCGCCTTCAGCTCGAAAGGAGTCGGCTCGAGACGGCTATCCGGTCCCGGACCCGGCGGCTCGGCAGTGAAAGCCCCGGCGCCACGGCCACTCCGCATGACCGCGATGGCGCAGCCGATATCGAAGCGCTGACCGACGGTCTGAAAGCGCATCGGCTGGTGGAGATCACGGCCCTCGACGGCCTGCTCTACTCGGTCACCGTGGTTGGGCGGCGGGTACGCATGCATCGGATCGGCCCGGTCGGCAGCGCTGTCCGCGAGCTCGAGCTGGCTCGGTCCATGCTGCGCCGGCTCGCCCACGGTCGCCCGCCGGCCGGGGCTCTTGAGCGACTGCATTCGGCCGGTCTCCGTCTGCAGCAGGTGCTGCTGGGACCGGCCGCCACGGAGCTCGACGGCGGTCCCGTCCTGGTCGTGCCGCCGGCGGCGCTGCACGCGGTGCCTTGGGCACTGCTGCCGGTGTTGCGATCTGTTCCGGTCGTGGTCGCGCCGTCGGCGTCGATGTGGTTGCGCGCCGGTCGTCTCCCCGCACCGCGGCGCCGCCGCGTCGCTCTGGTCGTCGGGCCTGGTCTCGACGGCGGCAAGGACGAACTGCAGCAGATCGGCACCGGCTACCCGGACGCGGTCGTCCTCACCGACGGTCAGGCGACCGCCGAGAACACACTTACCGCACTGGACGGCGCCTGGATCGCACACATCGCGGCCCACGGGCTCTTCCGGCGCGACAATCCCCTGTTCTCCGCGATGGCCCTGGACGACGGCCCACTCACTCTTTACGACCTCGGCCGGCTCCGCCGAGCGCCGCTGCAGCTCGTGCTGTCCAGCTGTGAGTCCGGCGTCGCGGCTCCGATCGGTGCCGACGAGCTCCTCGGCGCGATGTCCGCGCTCGTCCCACTCGGTACGGCGAGCCTGCTGGCCAGCGTCGTACCGGTCAACGACACCACCACCGCGGCACTGATGGTCGACTTCCACCGGCGATTGCGCCGGCCGGCGTCGTTCGGGACCGCACTCCACGAGGCCCGTACCAGTGCGGCCGACGACCCTGTCGCGGTCGCGACGGCGCTGTCGTTCGTGGCCCTCGGCCGGTGACTGCGTCACAAACTGACCCAGGAGGTGATGATCGGCTGCCCGCTCGCGGATCGGCATCGAATCCGGACCGGGCCACCTCGCCACCGATCGAGGAGGAAGCGTCCGAGCTCATCCAGGTGCACCGTCTCCCGGTGGCCGTCGCCGTACTCGAGGTCACAGCTGCCGGGCGAAGCGCCCACCAGCTGGCCGATGACCGTCAGGGAGTCGTCGCCCGGTAAGACCTCCAGTTCGACCCGGACGCCACCACCCTCGAATGACAGCAAGCGATCTGCGGTACTGCTCGCGGTCGCGCGGACCGTTTCGTACTCGAGGTCCGGAGCGGTACTCGCGGAGTCGGCGATCAGCTCGGCCAGTTCGGCATCGACGTCGTGCATCCTGATCGCTTCCCGCGCGGCCACGGCGATGTCGTCGGGCAGCGGGTCGGCCTGTGCGGCGACCTGGCTCAGCCGCTCGAGCAGTACGTCGTCATCGCGGTCGGTGCTCATGTGCGACCACCGCCTGGTTCCGTCGCCGTTGACTCGAACGGATACGGGCCGGCCGCCATGATTCCGCGCAACGCCGCGAGACAACGTGCCCGGGTCGGGCCGATACTTCCGACCGGGATGTCCAGCGCCGACGCGGCCTCCGCATAGCTGGGCGGCGGGTCTGCCATCAGGACGCGTAACAAGGTCTGACAGCGAGGCTTCAACCCGCGGAACGCCCGCCACAACGCCGAGTCCTCCTCAGTGCGCAGCAGTGCGTCGTCGAGCGGGTCAGCGTCGTCCGGCAGGTCCTCCCAGGTCTCCGTGACAACCAGCCTGGACCGGCGCCGCAACGCCGCGAGACACTCGCGCCGCATGGTGGTCGCGAGCCAGCTCCCGATGCTTTCCGGCTGCCGGACGGTGTCGATCCGCTCCACCAGATGGAGCCAGGTGGTCTGGATGGCGTCGGCCGCGTCCTCCCGGTTCAGCCGCATCCCGCGCGCGATGTACCACAGGAGATTCGTGTAGCGATCCGTCAGCATCCCCCAGGCCGCCGGATCAGCTGATCGCACCTTTTCGACGAGGGCGAGATTGTCGAGCTGCTGCTGGTCCATCGCTTGTTTCTCCGGACTGTCGCCGGCCTTTCGAGCGAGGTATTGACAGCGCCTCGGTGAAAGGCGCGTGACCGTTGTGTCGGAGTCGGCCGTCCGGCCCCTTCGGCATTCTCTCCGACAATTACGGTGCAGTCCACTGGCATTCGCCCGGCCCTCGGTACCAGCAGCGCGGATGCGTCTCGGTACAGGCATCTCGTACCTCCTTCCGATCGGGAGTGATACCGAGAAGAGGCAGTGATACCGGCTCTGATACCTGCACCCGACGCACAAACATCCGTTTGAGCGAAAACCGCGCGACGAGCTTCAGAAATGTAGTGCCCATCGGTGCAGAAATAACGGAAATGTGTGACGAGAGGTCAGAGCGACGAAATTCTTCGGTGCATGGTTTGCAAGGTGGGGTTGGAGATCTCGATGCCCCAGCCGGGGGCGTCGGACAAGATGACGTGGCCGTTGTGGGCTACTGGGAAGGGGTCGTAGATGTGCATGGAGGTGGCGTCTTCTATGGTCCATTCGTGGTAGAGGTTGCAGGCTGGCATGGCTGTGGCCAGGTGGGCGGTGAAGATTGCGGTGAGGGATCTTCCTGACGAGTGCGGTACGCACGGGAGCCCGGCGACGTTGGCCAGGTCAGCCACCTGGCGGGCTCGGGTGATGCCGCCGATGTAGCAGACGTCTGGCTGGATGACGTCGGCGACACCGTCGTGGATGATCCGGCGCATGGTGTCGACCGAGAACTCCTGTTCCCCCAGCCCGACGGGGATGTCGAGAGCGGCCGCCACGCTCTTGGTGTTCTCGTACTCCCAGAACGGCACCGGTTCCTCGAAGTGCAGGTAGTCGTGCTCCTCGAGGAGTCGCCCGATCCGGACCGCCTGGCCCGGGGAGTAGGCGCCGTTGGCGTCCGCGCTGATCTCGATGTCGTCGCCGAGTTCCTTGCGCAGCAAGGGAACCAGCCGCCAGGTCCGGCCGGTCCGCGACTCCGCGTCGCGCCCGTTGCGTTCGCCGATCTTGATCTTCACCGCGCGGAACCCGTGCTCGGCGACGGCGGCGACCATCCGGTCGACCTCCTCCTCGGGCGTCGTGTCGCGCCGCATCGCCGAGCCGTAGACCGGAACCGAGGGCCGGAACTTCCCACCGAGCAACTGGTAGACCGGCTGCGACTTCGCCTTGCCCACCAGGTCCCACAGCGCGGTGTCCACGCCGGCCAACGCCCGGAACAGGAAGCTGCCGAAGTACTTGTACTCGGCGCGTGCGCACTCCTCGGCCAGGGTCATCACATCGAACGGGTCCCGGCCGAGGTAGTTTCGCGCGACCAGGGTGTGCAACACCTCCCCGGTGGTCCGGGCCTCGGAATGCGCCGTCTGCCCGTACCCGACCAGGCCGTCGTCCGTACTGACGCGGACGATGCAGCCATGGCCGTCGAACGTCTCGATCGAGGTGATCTTGGTCAAAGCGACTCCGCCCGGGCCGGCAGCTTGTAGAACGCGCGGGCGTTCTCGGTGTAGATGCTGTCCCGCTGCGCCGCGGGCAGCCGGACCTGGAAGGCGTGCGCGGGATGGTCGAAGTCCCAGTGCGGATAGTCCGTGGAGAACATCACCCTGTCGGTACCGCCGAGGTGCTCGAACACCTTGAGTAGGTCGGCCGGCCGATGCGGCTCCTCGATCGGCTGCGTCGTCATCCAGAAGTGGTCACGCAGGTACTCCGACGGCCGGCGCCGTACGTGCGGAATCTCGGCGCGGAAGCGTTCCCAGTGGGTGTCCATCCGCCAGGCCAGCGACGGCAGCCAGGCGAATCCACCTTCGATCAACGCGATCCGCAGGTTCGGAAGGCGATCGAAGATCCCGCCGAAGATCAGGCTCGCCACGTGCGCCTGGAACGCGGCGGACATCCCCGCGTGGTCCTCGATGTAGTACGACGGCCAGCCCGCGGCGCTCATCGGCACACCCCGAACGCCACCGCCGTAGTGAATGCCGACAGGGAGATCGTGCCGGGCGGCGGCCTCGTACATCTTCCAGTAGCGACGATCGCCGAGCGGCGCCGCACTGCGTGCGACCAGGAGCACCTGCACGAAACCCGGGTGGCCGGCCAGGCGCTCGATCTCGGCGACCGCCTGCTCGCTGTGCTCGGCCGGCACGATCAGGCCCGATCGCAGCCGCGGCTCCGGCTCCAGCCATTCCTTGATCTGCCAGTCGTTGGTTGCCGCCGACAACGCCGCGGAGAACTCGGGATCGAGCTGGCTGCCCGAGCCACTGAGCGGACCCAGGATCCCGAACTCGACGTTCAGACCGTCGAGATGCTGCTTCTGCATGAAACCGAGATCCGCGCCCGCCGGCAGTCCGGACGGCGGAAACGCGTCGTACCGGGCCGGAGATCCCTTCGGGTACACGTTTCCCGAGTGCTGGCGCGAGCCGAAGGTCTTCAGATGGGTGAGCCAGCGATTCGAGAGGTAAGGCTCCAGCGCGCCGGGTGCCATCACGTTGTGGATATCGCAGTCGATGATCATCTGCTTCGCCGCGGTACGCCGTTCGGCCCGCGGCCGTGTCTGCGTTTCGGTCATGTCTCTCCTCATCCCAGCCGGTACGTCGCGTGTGCGTTGCCCGACATGATCTTGGTCTGCAGCTCCCCGGAGATGCCCTCGGGCAGCGCGTCGGCGGAGTTCGCGAAATGCGCGTGCGGGTAGTCGGTGGAGAACATCAGCATGTCGTCACAGAGCAGTTGATCGATGACCTCCATCAGGAACTCCGGGGTGTCCGGCCGGTCGAGCGGGGCGATCGTCATCCGGACGTGCTCACGCAGTACCTCCGACGGCGGACGTTCCACCCAGGGAACCTCGCGGCGCAGCCCCTTCCAGTCCTTGTCGAACCGCCACATCATCGGCGGCAGCCAACTGAAGCCGCCCTCGATGGTCGCGACGGTCAGCTCCGGGAACTGGACGAAGACGCCTTCGGCAACGAAGCTCATCAGCTGCGCCTGGAACGCCAGCGGAACACTCACATAGTCCTCGACGAAGTACGTCGCCCAGCCGACCGGCGTCGTCGGGTTCCCACTCAGCCCTCCGGCCTGGACGCCGACGACGAGGCCGGCCGCCTGCGCTGCTTCGTAGATCGGCCAGAATCCGCGTCGGCCGAGCGGCTCGCGGCTCCGTGAAGGGACGGTCACCTGGACGAACTGACTGTGCTGCGCGGCCCATTCGACTTCCTTGGCCGCGAACGCCGGGTTCTGCAGCGGAAGCACGGCCGAGCCGCGCAATCGTGGATCCTGCTCCAGCCATTCGTGCAGCTGCCAGCGGTTCAGCGCCCGGGCCAGCGCAGCCGCGAAGTCGTCGTTGTGGACCGAGTCGACGGCGTACGTGCAGTTGAGGATCGCGTACTGCAACTGCCACGGGTCGAGCAGCTGACTCTGGAGCACCTCAAGGCTGGACCCGGGCGGTCCGGCGTCCGGCCGCGAGCCCTCGAGGAAGAGGTTCGGCGCGTTGGACGGGTAGAGGTTCGACGGCAGCCCACCCATCCCGGACTCGGTGATGTAGTCGCACCACCGCGCCTCGAGGTACGGGAAGAGGTCGCGCAGGCCGGGGAGGTTGATGTGTACGTCGGTGTCGACCAGGTCGAGGCCGGCCCACTGCCGGGGCCGTGCGTAGTTCTCGAGTTGTTGGACTGCCACTTGTAATCTCACCTTTCACAGGTCGAGGACCAATCGGGCCGACAACGCACGTGACACGCAGATCATCATCGTGTCGTTGGCCGCGCGTTCGTCGTCGTCGAGGACGGAGTCGCGATGGTCCGGAACGCCTTCCAGTACGGTCGTTTGGCAGGTCCCGCAGGTGCCCTCCTCGCAGTTGGACAAGACATAGATGCCCGCCTCGTCCACGACCTCGAGAATGGACTGGTCGGCCGGTACGACGAGGACCTCGCCGCTGTCGACCAGTTCGACTTCGAACGACGTGTTGGGAGCCTCCGAGGTGACCGGCCTCGGCGCGAAGCGCTCGACCTGAAGCGACCGGTGCGGCCAATGCGCGCTCTTCGCCTCGACCGCCGCGATCAATGGTTCGGGTCCGCAGCAGTAGATCAACGTCCCGGGCTGCACCTCGCCCAGGAGTTGATCCAGTTCGATCAAGCCCCGAAGGTCCTGCGGCCATTCGAGTACGCGCGCGGGATCGATCCTCGCTAGTTCTTCCCGGTAGGCCATCGACGCTTCGGTGCGACCGCCGTACACGAGCCGCCAGTCCGCGCCCGCCGCCTGCGCGGCCCGAATCATAGGGATGATGGGAGTGATTCCGATGCCGCCGGCAATGAAGAGGTACCGCGGAGACTCGTGCAGCGGGAAGTGATTGCGCGGCCCCGTGACCGGCAGCACGTCACCGGGCTGGATGCGCTCACACAACGCGGCGGACCCGCCGCGGCTCACGGGCTCACGCAACACCGCGATACGCCACTGGCTGCGATCCTCGGGATCACCACACAGCGAGTACTGCCGAACGAGCCCAGGCCGAATCTGTACGTCGATATGGCTTCCCGGAGTCCACGGCGGTAGCTCCGAGGCGTCGTCCGGGACGAGCACCAGTTCGGTCACGCCCACCGAGACCTGCTGGTGGGACTTCACCCGCAACGGCATCGTCGTTTCGCGCGCCACCTCCGCTCCCGCCGGCCGGTCAGATATTGACAACGACATAGTCGCGGTCGACCTCGACCTCGTACATCTCGCCGGAGTACGGGCCGGGCTGGAATCCGGCCGCGGACAGCTCCGGGTTCTTGGCCAGGGCGTCGCCGGTCTCCACCTCGGTCTGGTACGCCTTGACCTTGGTCTTCGCGGGGTCGAACCACGACTGGCCGGTGGCGATCTCGAACTCCCAGCCGTGCCACGGGCAGCGGATGATCTCGCCGCGCATGATGTAGTCGTAGTTCCCGGGCTTGTCCGAACGGACCAGGCCAGACGTCACGCCCTCGCACATCGGTCCGCCGCCGTGCGGGCACTGGTTGCGGATGGCATAGAAGTTGCCCTTGACGTTGAAGACGCCGATCGAACGCTTGGCAACCTCGACCACCTTCCGGTGACCGGGCGGAATCTCGTCGACCGTCGCCACCACGTACTTCGTCACGTAATCTCCTTGTCCAGTCATTTGATTCCGGTCATCGAGATTCCGCGGGTGAAGTACTTCTGCGCGAAGACGAAGACCAGGACGGTCGGAATGATGGCCAGCGTCGCTCCCGCCATCAGCGGGCCGTACTGGGTGCTGTCCTGGGTCTGGAAGAACGCCAGCCCGACCGGAACGGTGAACTTGTTGACATCGCTGAGGTAGACCAAGGGACCGAAGAAGTCGTTCCAGACGTTGACGAAGGTCAGCACCGCCAGGGTGGCCAGGGCCGGCTTCGACAGCGGCAGGATGATGCTCACGAAGATCCGGAAGTGACTCGCCCCGTCGACGAGTGCGGCCTCGTCGTACTCCTTCGGGATGGTCGCGAAGAACTGCCGGAGCAGGAAGGTGCCGAACGTGTTGGCGACGATCGGCGGGATGATCAACGGGAAGTGGGTGTCGATCAGGCCCGCCTTGACGTACGCCGAGTACAGCGGCAGCACCATCAGCATGTCCGGGATCATCAGCGAGGCGAGCAACAGCCCGAACGCGGCGTCCCGCCCGCGGAACTGCAGCCGCGCGAAGCCGTACGCGCCCAGTGCACACACGCACAGCCGGCCGATGATCACCAGCACCGTGATGTACGCGCTGTTGCCCAGGAACCTGATGAAGGGCAGTACGCCGTTGTTGACCAGGTACGCGTAGTTCTCGAACGTGAACGGGTGTGGAATCAGGCTCGGAGTCAGGCTGATCACGTCACCCGGCTCTTTGAACGAACTCGACAGCATCCACACGAAGGGGCCGATGGCAACGAGCGCCACGATGACACAGCCGATGTAGATCGCCGCCGGGCTGAAGATCCGGCCGGCCCGGCGACGCCGTTCCGGGCCGGCGTCGCGCGCCGGCACCGTCGGCCGTGGGTCGGTGCGCTGTTCCGATGTACGGGTCTGTTCGATCGTCACTGGTAGAACACCCACCTCTTCGAGAGCCGGTTCTGGATCCACGTGACCGCAAGCAGGACAGCGAAGAGCACGATGGCCAGCGCCGACGCGTACCCCATCCGCCGCAGCGTGAATGCCTCGTACCAGAGGTGGTAGATGTAGACGTACGTACCGTCGCCGGGTCCGCCGCCGGTCATCACCAGGATGAGTGCGAAGACCTGGAACGAGCCGATCGTCTGCAGGATCAGCAGCATGAAGATCGTCGGCGTGAGGAACGGAAGTGTCACGTGCACGAATCGTGAGAATGGGCCGGCGCCGTCGAGGGTGGCCGCTTCGATCAGCGTCTCCGGGACCCCTTGCAGTCCGGCCAGGACGATGATCATGTTGAAGCCCATGTTCGCCCAGATCGCGGTCGCGATCACCGCGGCCATGGCCGATCCGGGCTCCCCCAGCCAATGCGGTCCGGTGATGCCGAAGGACGCCAGGATCGCGTTGATCACGCCGTACTGGTCACTGAACACCCAGCGGCTGACGACGCCGACGGCGACCAGGGACGTCACGTACGGCAGGAAGATCAGCGCCCGGATGACGGCCATCCCCCGCAGCCGGTTGTTGACCAGCAGGGCCAGGCCGATGCCGATGATGATCCCGACCGGGACGTAGCCGACCGTGTAGATGGCCGTGTTGATCAGGCTCTTGCCGAACAGCGGGTCCTGGCCGGAGAACATCTCCTTGTAGTTGGCCAGGCCCTTGAACGTCGGCGACGCCAGCCCGTCCCAGTCGGTGAAGCTGGTGATCAACGTCGGCACGACCGGGATGACGTTGAAGAGCAGCGTCCCGAGTACGACCGGACCGATGAACATCCAGCCGCGGAGATTGCGCCTCGATCCCCGGCGCCGTACCTCCTGGCGGGTTGCCTTGAGGTCCGGCGCCTCGACGGTCTGTGCGGCGGTCACTTCGTCGCGACCTTCAGGTCGGGATCGCTGAGCGCTCCTCCCTTCTCGAGCAACTCCTTGCCCTTGTCCCCGTTCCAGCCGCGCTTCTTGATCTCGGCATTGACGGCGTCCCGGCCGCGCTTGATGTAGTCGGCGGTGGCGAGCTTGCCGCTCATCAGGTTGTTCGCGTTGGTGCCTTCGACGAAGGAGTCGGCGAGCACCGTACCGATCGGACCGCGCGGGAACGGCACGTCGACCGGGTGGCCGCCGGCCTCCCCCAGCGCCTCGGCCCAGACGGTGGCGGTCTTCGGCCGTGGGTGGTCGGTGAACGCGGCGCTCTGGGCCACCTCGGTCAGCGCCGGTACGGCGAACTGCGCCTTGGCCATGACCTCCGAGGCCGCCTTACCGCACAGCGCCTTCATCGCCAGGAAGGCAGCCTGCGGGTCCTTCGCGGTTTTCGGGATCACCCAGGTACGGGCGTAGTTCTTCGTCATCGCGAACTGCGGCGTCTTCGGCCAGGGCATCACGTCCCAGTCGATGCTCTTGCTGATCTGCGCGCTGATGTCCATGGCCTGCCAGGTCATCGCGAGCTTTCCGCCGTTGAACAACGGGAGGTACTCCACGTCGACGGTGGGGGCGTAACCGTCGCGGATGTAGGAGACCTGCTTGTCGATCGAGTCGAGCGTCTCCGGCTTGCCGTAACCGCACTCGGTCTGGTTGCTGTAGAGGGCGGTGTCACCAGCACCGTACGCCGTAGCCTGGATCGTGTTGACGGCGTACTGCAGACCGTAGGTATCGGTGCGGCTGCCGCTCTTCTTCGTCAGCTTCTTGACCGCCGCGTCGAACTCGTCCCAGCTCCACGGCTCGGCCCACGAGGTCGGCGCTGTCAGGCCGGCATCGGCGAACAGCTTCCGGTTGTAGTAGAGCGCGTTGGCACTCATGCCGGGCGTGATCGAGAACTGGTAGCCCTCGACCGCGACCTTGGTCGTGAACGTCGGGCTGTACTTGGTCAGGTCGAAGCCGTTGGTCGCGTCCTGCATCATCTTGTCCAGCTGCAGGATCTTGCCGTTCGTGGCCAGGTCGTACACCCGGTCGTCGTCGATGCGCTGCAGGTCGGCCGCCGTACCGGAGGCGAACTGCAGCATCACACTCGCCCAGTCGTCGCCCGGTGCGGGCTTCCAGATGATCTTGATCTTGTGCTCGTCGAGGCTCTCCTTCTGAGCCGCCGCGATCATGTCCTTGAACATCTTCTGGGTGGTGGGATCGCCGACCGAACTGAAGGTCACCTCGGTCCAGCCCGACGGCGCGCCGGACGAGCTTCCGCCGCACGCGGTCAGTGAGGTGCCGGCGACGCCGGCGGCAGCCAGGCCGAGGCCCCCCTGGAGCAATCGGCGACGGGTGAGCAAGGAGCCGGAAGTCATGCTGATTGTCTCCCTTGACAAGCGGTTCGCCCGGCGCACAGGCCCCCGAAAAGTCTGCGCAACGACAGCTCTCTACACCGATGTACTACGCGGTGTCAGAGCTGCAGGGCTGGTGATCTTGGGGTGTTTGCCCAAGTGTTGGCTCACGGAAGCGAGGCTGTCAAGACACTATCCGGAAGTAAGATTCCAATATGTGGAAGCAATCCTGCGACAGGTACGCTGCTCCCAGGGAAATCCCGGTCCGGGGTTGGACGGTGGATCGACAGAGAGCGGGATGGTGGAGAACAGAACGCCGGGGAGTGTCCAATCCGTCGAACGGGCGTTCCACCTACTCGAGCTCCTGGCCGACAGTGGGTTCTCGTCGCTGACCGAGCTTTCGGCCGCGATCGACGTACCGGCGCCGACCACGCACCGGTTCCTCAAGACGCTGGTGTCACTCGGCTACGTCCGCCAGTTGCCGAACCGGCAGTACGGGCTCGGGCTGAAGCTGGCACGGCTCGCGGGCCGGGTGGACGCGCAGTTCGGCCCGATCGTGAAGCCGCACCTGGACACGCTCGCCCAGGAGATCGGTGAGTCGGCGAACCTCGCCGTACTCGAGGGCGACATGGTCGTCTACATCGCCCAGTCTCCGTCGCCGCACGCGATGCGGATGTTCACCGAGGTCGGGCATCGCGCGCACACCCACCTGACCGGGGTCGGCAAGGCGATGCTCGCCGGCCTGCCCGACGACCAGGTGGCCCGGATCGTGCGCAGAGCAGGTATGCCGGCCGCGACCGAGCACAGCATCACCGACCTGACCCAGCTCCGGGCCGAACTCAAACGGATCCGCCGCCTGGGCTACGCGACGGACATCGGCGAGCAGGAGCTCGGCGTCGTCTGCTACGCCGTCGGGATCCCCGACGTCCCGATCTCGCTGGCGATCTCGGTCTCCGGCCCGGCCTTCCGGATGACCAAAGAACTCGGCAAGGCCGCAGTCCCCCTCCTGCTCAGCGAGGCCCAGGCCATTTCCAAGGAACTCCTCGGCGCCCTGGACTAACCTCAGAGCGTTAGGGGTGGTGACCTTGTGGATTGTGGTTGGGGCGGTGTTGCCGCAGGCTTTGGGGATTGCCCTGAGTCCGGTGCCGATGGTTTGCATCGTGCTGGTGCTGATGTCGGGCAACCCGATCCGCGCGGGCCTGAGCTTCGTCGTGGGCTGGTGTGGGGCCTTGGCGATCGCGACCGGGATCGTGGTGCTGCTGACGGACGCGGTCACCGACGACGGGAGTGAGTCGGCGCGAGACGGCGTCGACATCGTCAAACTCGCGGTCGGCGTCGTGTTCGCCGTACTCGCGGTCCGCTACTGGCGGAAGCGTCCGCCGCCCGGTGAGCCGCCGCCCCGGCCTGCGATCGTCGAGAAGATCCTGACGATGTCAGGGCTCGGCCTGGTACTCACGGGCGCCGGGGCAGCACTCGCCAACATCAAGAATCTCCCGCTCATCATCAGCTCCGGCAGTCAGATCGGTGGGTCCGGGCTGACGGGCGGGCAGGAGATCGGCGCCGCGGTCGTCTTCGTCGTCGTCGCCTCGCTGACCGTCCTCGTCCCGCTGATCGCGGTGGCCGTCGTGGGAGCAGAGCGGTCCGCCGCGCCACTGGCCGCCCTCGAGCAGTGGCTGGTAGGTAATCTGAACACCATCCTCGTCGTACTCCTGACGGTCCTGGCCGCCGTGATGATCGGTCAGGGACTCGACCTGCTGCGGTAACTCGTATTCACTCAGCGTCAATCTGTAGACACGTGACGTATATGCCGTAGTGCCCTGGAGGTGTCATCGTCGTGGGCGTCTCGTTCCCCGCCCCCTCGAAAGAGTGACGAATGAGTGATTCTCGACGACCCATCCGTCGTTGGGTCGGTGTGCTGCTCGGCACCGCCCTCCTGACTGTCACCTCGGCCGCGGTCGCGTTCGCGGCTCCGCCACCCGGCCTGCCGCAGAACGCGGACGGCTACGAGCAGTCGTTCTCACCGGCGTACGACTACGACACCGACGGCTGCTACGCCACTCCCGCCATCGGTACGGACGGCACCCTCAACCCCGGGCTCAACCCGACCGGCGCCGTCAACGGCAACTGCCGGGACCAGTCCGACCTCGACAACTCCCAGACCTACGCCCGCTCGAAGTGCAACAACGGCTGGTGTGCGGTCGTGTACGCCAGCTACTTCGAGAAGGACCAGGCCGTGCCGGGTAGCGCCCTGGGCGGTCACCGGCACGACTTCGAGCACGTGATCTCCTGGATCAACCAGGCGTCGAACCAGGTCGAGTTCGTGACCACCACGCAGCACAGCAGCCAGGTGACGTACCCCCGCGCGCAGGTGCGGTTCGACGGGTCACACCCGAAGGTCGTCTACCACAAGGACGGCGCCAGTACGCACTTCTTCCGGCTGGCCAACAGCAACGACGAGCCGCCGGAGAATCACTACCACGACTGGCGCTACCCGCCGCTTGTCGGCTGGGCCGGCTGGCCGAGCCAGGGGCTGCGCGACACGTTGATGAACGCCGACTTCGGTTCGGCGACCATCAAGATCACCGACAAGGACGACCGCTTCCGCAACCTGCTGAACGCCTCGAAGCCGAGCGGTATCCCGTTCGACCCCTGGGCCTGACGCGGACGAAGGCCCTCAGCGCGCTGAGGGCCTTCGTTCGTCGGGCTATTCGCCGTTGAGCGGCGGAGTCAGGTCCGGACGGCCGGTCATCCGGAAGTAGACCGGGTCGACGAAGTCGGCGTCGACCCAGTGCAGTTCGTTGATGACGGTCGCGGTGCCGTTGACGTGGCCGACGGCGTACATCTGGGCGTTCTGGCCGTTGCGGTCGATGGCGAGCAGGAGCGTGCCGTACTGACCGCAGCGCTCGGCGATCAGGTTGGCGTACGGCTGCCACCAGCCGCCCGCGGCCCGGACCAGCTTCACCACCGGCTTCATCGGCGCGCTGGTCGGGACGTGCACGGAGTAGAGCGCACCACCACGAGTGGTGGCCAGGAACGTGTCATAGCTCGCGGTCTGACTGACCAGGGCCATCGTCCTGATCGACGAGAAGCCGGGCGCAGTGGCCTTCGCGGCCCAGGTGTTCCCGTTCATGGTCCACCGGACCAGCGTGCCGGTCTTGGTAAGTCCGTACTGATTGGTCCGGCGGACACTACCGACGGCGTACCGCGAGGTCTCGAAGTAGCTGAACGCATCCCAGCCGCCGCCGACCTTCGCGAGCTTGGTCGAACCGGCGATGGGCTTGTTCTGTCCGTCGACCTGGTAGCTGACGGACCACATGAGCTGGCCGAACACCATCCAGCCCGAGTACTGCGAGCCCGCCGCCACCGGCTCCTTCACCATCGAACCGGCGATCCCGGCGTCCAGGAACGTCGCCCGGAGTCCGGGTGTCTCGCTGGTCATCGACGGCGGGGTGGTTGCCGTGTAATCACGGATGTAGTGATCCCCTGCATGGGTCACCGATCCGACGGACGTCTTACATGCCGCGGTCACCTGCTGCACGTTGTCCGCCGTCGCACCGGCCGGCGCGGAAGCCACGCCGCCCGCCAGAATCGCCAGCACAGGCACTACCCCAGCTATGCCCAACCGCCTGGCCCTCACACTCATCAGCCTCCAGATCGCGTCAATTGTCTGCAGTCACTCCGATGCAGCCGGGACCGCAAAAGTTAGACGTTCTTCCGGCGGCGGGTGAGCAGAAGCAGACAGATGCCCGCGGCCACCAAGGCAAGCGCGGCCACGCCGAGTGCTGGTCCGACCGGGCTGCCGGTATCACCGAGGTTGTCGGTCGGCTCGTGGGGAGGCGGCGTCGGGGCCGGCTTGGGGTGGGTGACTGGCACCGTGACCGAGCCGGTGTTGTTCTCCGGATCCGGGTCGGTCGTGGTTGACGTCGCGGTCGCGGTGTTCGTCACGGACTTCGCGGCGTACGACGTGTCGACTGCGACCTCGAGTGTCACCTCAGCCGTTGTCCCGGGGTCGATGCGGCCGACTGCGCACGTCAGCTTCTGCCCCTCGGCCGTGCAACGCCCTGGCACGCTGGTGAGTCGCAGACCAGCTGCGAGTACGTCGGTCACTGTCACGCCGGCGGCCGCGGACGGGCCGGTGTTGTGGACAGCGATCTTGTAGCTCAGGGTGTGCCCGGCCACGACAGAGTTGGCTGACGCGGTCTTGTGCACGCTCAGGTTCGCGGACTGGGTGGTGCGGCCGCTGACCTTCGCCTCGTTGTTGCCGATGATCGGGTCCGGGGTGGCGGCGCCGACTCGCGCAATGTTCTCGAGTGTGCCGGTGTATCCAGGGACCACGGTCGCGGTGATCACGATCGACAGCGTGCCGCCTTCGGCGAGCAGCGGGGAGCTGCATTGGACGGTGCCGGCCTCCGGCGTGTCCGGAGCACCTGGTGCGAGCGGCGGAAGGACTACGCAGGTGACACCGTCCGAGGCGGTCCAGGTGACCTTGGTCAGGCCGCGGGGTAGCTCGTCGGTGATCGAGACCTTGCGGGCGTCGGACGGGCCGTTGTTCTTCACCGTCAGGACGTACTTGACCGTCTGGCCGGACACCGGTGCGGCCGGAGCCATGGTCTTGGTGATCGCCAGGTCGGCGAGCGCCGTGACCGGTGAGACGGCTGTGCCGGTGTTGTTGTCCGGATCAGGGTCGGGAGTCGTCGAGGTTGCCTTGGCCGAGTTGGTCAGGGTGGCGCCGTCGTACCCGGAGGCCAGCCGCACCCGGAGTGACACGATCACCTGTCCGATCGGCAGATCGCCCAGCTCGCACTTGTCGGCGGCGCAGGGCTTTCCACCGGTCGTTGCCGAGAGCACCGTCAGGCCGGCCGGGACCGCATCCGACACGACCACGCCACGCGCGACCGACGGGCCGTTGTTGGTCACGACGATCGTGTAGTCGAAGGTGCTGCCAGGGGTGACGCCCGACGGCTCGGACTGCTTGGTGACGCTGACGTCCGCGCTCGTCGTGACCGGCACTGTCACGGTCGAGCTGTTGTTGCTGTCGTCGGGATCCATCACCGGTGAGATCGCGGTGGCGGTGTTGGCCAGCGTGGTCGCGGCGTACGCCGGATCGAGCGCGGCCTTGACCACCACGGTCGCCGTACTGCCGGAGGCGATCGTGCCTAGTGGGCAGCTGATCGCCTGGCCCGAGGTGGCGCACGTTCCCTGGCTCGGGTCGACAGTAGACAAGGTCAGACCGGTTGGGAGGTTGTCGGCGACCTCGACCGCGGTGGCGTCGGACGGGCCGTGATTAACGACTGTCAGGCGGTACGTCACCCCGCCACCGGCAACCACTGACTGGTCGTCGCTCGTCTTGATCACTTCGAGGTCGGCGACCCGGTCGACCTCGGTCGTGATCGAGTCACTGTTGTTGCCGGGATCGGGATCCGAAGTCGAGCTGGACACACTGCCGGCGTTCGTGACGGCCGCAGTCTGGGCCGCGGCCACTGCAACGCGAATGAGTACGACGGCATTGCCGCCGGCCGACATGGTCCCGAGCGTGCAACTGACCGCCGCCCCGGAGACCGTGCAGGTGCCATCAGCACTAGTTGCCTCTAGCACCGACAGTCCCGCTGGAAGGGTGTCCGCCACAGTCACTGCCTGTGCCGTAGACGGACCGTCGTTGTGCACCGTCAGCGTGTAGACGCCTTCACTGCCGGCCACCAACGGCGAAGGCTTGACCGTCTTGATGATCGACAGATCCGCCGAGGTGGTCACCTTGGTCTCGGCCGAGCCACTGTTGTTCTTGTCGTCCGGATCCGGTGTCTGCGAACCAGCGGTCGCGTTGTTGACCAGCGTCCCGGCCGGCTGGTCGGGCGAGACCTTGACCACGATGTCGGCAGTCGCATCTCCACCCGGCTCCACCTGTCCGATCGGACAGGTCACCGCCGGCTCCGACAGGGCGGGGCCCTGCGTGCAGGCGCCACCAGGTCCGGTTCCGCGGACGAACGTCGTACCAGCGGGAAGGGTGTCGGTCACGACCGCACCGACGGCGTCGGACGGGCCGGCGTTCCGTACGGTCAGCTGGTAGGTCAGCTCGTTGCCCGCGACAACGGTCTCCGGTGCGGACTTGGTCACCGACAGGTCGGCCTGCGCCACGACCGTGGTGGTGCTGGTCGCGGTGTTGTCGGAATCGGTCGGGTCCTCAGGAGTCCGGGAGCCGGCCGTCGCCGTGTTGACCACACTGCCGGGCGGAGTTGCCGCCGCGACCGTACCGGTCACGGTGACCACGAAGCTGTCCCCCGCCGCCAGAGTTGCCAGCGTGCAATGCACCCGCCCACCAGGGGCCGTGCAGGTCGCGCCTCCTGTTGCGGTCGCGGACGCACCAGTCACCTCAGCCGGTACGTCGTCATCCACCCGTACGCCCTGTGCGTCCGACGGACCGGCGTTGGTCACGGTCAGCTTGAAGGTGATCGTCTGACCCGCGACCACCGGATCGGGACTGGCCGTCTTGGTCAGCGTGATGTTCGCCTGCGCACCGGTCATCAACGTGTACGTCGCGGTGTTGTTGTCGGCCACGGGATCCGGAGTGGGGGAAGCGACCTTTGCCGTGTTGTCCAGCTGGTTCGGCGGGGCGCCGGACGGGACGTTCGCCACCACCGTCACTGTGATGGTGTCCCCCGGCGCCACCGTGCCCACGGCACAGGTCACAGTGCCGTCCGCCTCGCTACAGCTACCTCGCGAGGTGGTCGACGAGGCATAGACCAGCGGAGCCGGCACGGGGTCGGTCACCGTCACGGACTGGGCTGCGGACGGGCCGCTGTTCGTCACGGTCAGCGTGTAGGTCACCGGCTTGCCGGCTTGCACCGGGACCGGCTGTGCGGTCTTGGTGATCGCCAGATCTGCGCTGGCCGTCACGTCGTCGGTGGTCTTGCCGGTGTTGTTGGACGTGTCCGGGTCCGCGGTCGGGCTGTCGGCCGTAGCCGAGTTGGTCAGCTTCCCCGTCGCGGTGGCCGCGACTGTCGCAGTCACTGTGACCGTAGCGGTCGAGCCGGCGGTCAGACCGCCGAGCGCACAGCTGATCTTTCCCGAGGACACCGTGCAGGAACCCGCGGTGGTGTCCGCGGTCGCATCGGACAGTACGGCGGGCAGATCATCCGCCAACTGCACCGAGGCTGCATCCGACGGGCCGTTGTTCCGTACGGTGATGCGGTAACTCACCTGCTGCCCAGCAATGACGGGCTTGGTCAGCGTCTGCTTGGCGACCACCAGATCTGCCGAGGGCGCACCGGGCGTCACGCTGACGGTGTCAGAGTTGTTGCCCGGCTTCGGATCCGGCGTCTCGCTCGTCACCTTGGCCGTGTTGACCAGCGCGCCGCTCTTGTAGCCGGAGTCGAGCGTCGTAGCGATCTTCACCACGATCGACGACCCGGCGGTCAACCTGGCGACGGTGCAGCTGACGTCCTGTCCAGCCGTCGTACAGCGGACCGGGTCCGGAGCCCGTACGCCGGTCACGGTCAGAGCGGCTGGGATCGTGTCAGCGATCCGCACCTGCTCGGCATCGGACGGACCGTTGTTGCGAATCGTCAGCGTGTAGGTGGCGGGTCCGCCGGGGATCGGGTGGTCCGGTGTGACGGTCTTGACCAGCGAGAGGTCGGCGGTCCGGGTCACCTTGGTGGTGGCCGAGGCGTTGTCGTTGTCCGGGTTGGGATCGGAGGTCGAAGTGGTCACCGTGGCGACGTTGGTCAGGCCGGTCGCCGTACTCGCGGATGGGACCCGGACCACGACCGTGATCGTCGCCGTCGCGCCGTTGGCCAGCGCTCCCAGCGCACACTTGGTCTGCGTGCAGGTCCCCTGGGTAGGCGTGGCCGAGACCAGCTCGACGCCGTCAGGCAGGGTGTCGACGACCTGCACATCCTGCGCGGTGCTCGGACCGTTGTTACGGGCAACCAACTTGTAGGTGACCTCGCCGCCGGCCGGGACGGGATCCGGCGTACCGGTCTTGGTGAGTGACACGTCGGCCGATTCGGCGACCGGCGTACGCACCTCGTCGGTCTGATAGGTGTACGGCTTCTTCAGTGTCTCGGCCGTGTAGTCCAGGAGTCCGGTGTTGACCAGGGTCGTGCCGGCCGCAGCCTTGTCGACGGTGACCCGGAAGCGGACCGTGCTGCTCTGGTTCGTCCCGAGCCGGCCGCCGTTCGTCGCGTTCGCGCCGGTGCCGACGCGGAACCGGACCGTTCGCGAACTTCCGTCGTACTCCGCCTGGTCGTCGCCCGCTCGGTCCGTCTTCGACCCGGCGCCTGCACCGGAGATCACGTTCAGCGAGCCGGGAACGTAGCTGGTGTTCGGCGGCAGCTGATCGCGGACCGTGCTGCGGAGCGCGTCGTCGTCACCGGTGTTGCTGTAGCTCAGCGTGTACTCGAGGGTGTCGCCGATCTTGGCTGGGTCGTTGCCGGCCAGGTTCCGGACCGTCTTGGTGCCCTGGATGGTCGGCGCGTACAGGTCGATCTGGGTGGTCAGCGCGGCCGGGTAGTAGACGTCACCGGTGCTCGCGAAGGTGAGGTCGGCGCTGGTCGAACTGTTCGGCAGGATGCCGGCCGCGTCGACCACCTTCGCGTCCATGCCGAGGTTGTTCACACTCGCCGGGGTCCGGTCGGTCAGGTTCGCGCCGCCGTCGGTGATCCGGCTGCCGTAGAAGTTCGCCGACGGGCTCTGCGTGTCGGCCAGCCGGGTGCCGTTGACCGCGAAGTAGTCGCCGCTGATGCCGGCGTCACCTTCGTACGTGACGCTGCCGAAGCGGGCGTTCACCGCTCCACTCGGCGGCGCCAGGAAGCCGGAGATGCTCGCCTTGACCGGTTCACCACTCGTCACCCGGGCGTAGCCGTCGAACACACTCAGATCGCGCAGCGGCTCGTTCGCCTGCTGATAAGCGATCACCAGACTCCAACCGGCGTACCGGTCCGCGCCCGTTCCGGTTGGTACGTCGGCACCCCAGTACTGCCCGTTCCCGGAAGCCTGCAGGAGCGACGTGACGTCGACGTACGACGAGTAGTCGTTCTTCGATCCCGTGTTCAGATAGTCGGTCCGGCTCGCCGTCATCGTCTGGTACGCCGTCTCACCCGGCAGCCGGAACTTCATCTCCTTGCCGTCCGCCTTGGTCGCCGTCCCGCCACGACCGGCCCCACGGGCCGCACCCCAGAACAGTCCGGCATACAAGACCTTCGCGCCGGCCGGGAGGTTCACGCTCGCCGCGGACGAGGACTCGGTGGACGTGTCGGAGTCGGTGTCGAGCAACTCCATCACCCAGTCGTTGTTCGAGGCTCCGGTCGTTCCGCCGGCCAGCGCGGCCTTGCAGGCAGCGGATGTGCCGCAGCGCAGCAGGGTGTTGCCGGTGATCCGGATGGCGCCGTTCGTCTGGCTGCCGAACACCTTGGTGAAGTCGCGGACCGTCTCCGCCCGGGCCGTTGCCGGAAGCACCAATCCGGCCGCGGTGACGAGCAGCAGGCTGAGCAGGATCCGCAGCCCGTGCCCCCGACGCCTCCAGGCAAAGCGATCCCAGGCAGGCGAAACACCAGCGGCCATCCGAGCGTCCCCGTTCTCTTGCCTGATCAGCAGTCGCCGAGCAAGGCATATCACGAACCGAGCCTCAGTGTAACCACAGCACTACCGTGTGTCGCCAGAGAAGGTTGCCAACGGCCCCTAATGTGGCCGGGTGGTGCGCTTCTCGATGCTCTTGCGGGCGGCCTGCTCCGGGGTCAGCGGTACGACGCGTTGCACGAAGACGCCGGGGAGGTGGATGTCGTCCGGGCCGAGCGTGCCGACGTCGACAACCTGCTCTGCTTCGACGATCGTCAGCCGGCCGGACATGGCCGCGATCGGATTGAAGTTGCGGGCGGCCGCGTGGAACACGCAGTTGCCGGCCCGGTCGGCGACCGCGGCGCGGACCAGCGCGACATCGGTCACGATCGCTTCCTCGAGCACCATCTCGCGCCCTTGGATCGTTCGAACCTCCTTGGGCGGCGAGGCGACAGCCACGGTCCCATCGGGGTCGTACCGCCAGGGCAACCCGCCCTCGGCGACCAACGTGCCGACACCGGTCGGCGTGAAGAACGCGCCGATGCCCGTGCCGCCGGCCCGCAAGCGCTCGGCCAGCGTGCCCTGCGGGGTCAGCTCCACGTGCAGTTCGCCGGACAGATACTGACGGGCGAACTCCTTGTTCTCCCCGACGTACGACGCGATCACCCGACTGATCCGGCCGCGCTCGAGCAGCAACCCGAGGCCGGCGCCGTCGACACCACAGTTGTTCGACACGATGGTCAGCTCCCCGGCCCCCTGTTCGAGCAGCGCGTCGATCAAGAACCACGGAATCCCGGACAGCCCGAAACCGCCGACCGCCAGGCTGGACCCGTCCGGGATGTCGGCGACCGCCTCGGCGGGCGTCGCCACGACCTTGTCCAGACTCATGCGGACTCCTCCTGCAGGTGGGCGATCACGGCCGTCGTCACGACGTCCGGCCGTTCCGCGCTGGCCAGGTGCGCTGCCTTCGGTGCGACGATCAGCTTGCCGTGGGCAACGGATTGCGCGATACGTTCCAACTGCCAGGGTGGAGTTGCGGGGTCGTCGGCACCCGCGATCGCGAGGGTCGGCGCGATGATCTCCGGCAGGTCGGGACCGAGGTCCATCGCCGCGATCACCTCACAGCAGGCGGCGTACCCCTCGGCCGGTGTCGAGCCGACCATCTCCTCGGACTCCTTGCGCTCACGAGGATGATCAGCCAGCCAAGCCGACGTGAACCAGCGTTGTACAGCAGCCTCCGCGACCGCAGTTGTTCCTTTCGCGCGGACAGTGGCGGCGCGATCGGTCCACATCGAAGGTGGGTCCAGCCTGGCGCCGGTGCAGAGTACGACGAGACGCTTGATCCGCTCGGGATTGCGCGCGGCCACCCGGAGGCCGGTCATGCCACCGAGCGACAGACCGACGAAGTGTGCCTGCGCGACGTGGAGCTTGTCGAGGAGCGTGATCACGTCGTCGGCGAGGTCGTCGATGGTGTACGGACCGGGCGGCACCGGGGAGCGGCCATGGCCGCGGGTGTCGAAGCGGACCACGTGGAAGGGCTGCTCCAGGTCTGCGAGGTTGGCGTCCCACATCTCCCAGGTGGCGCCGAGCGAGTTCGCCAGGACGACGACTGGCCCGTCCGGCCGGCCGCTGATCGTGTGGGCTACCTCGATCATTGGACCCGCTCGAAGACCGCCGCGATGCCCTGTCCGCCGCCGATGCAGATCGTTTCGAGGGCGTAGCGGCCTTCGCGCCGGTGCAGCTCGTGGGCCAGGGTCGCGAGGATGCGCGCGCCGGTGGCACCGAGTGGATGACCGAGGGAGATGCCGGAGCCGTTGGGGTTCAGGCGTTCGTCTTCGGGGTCGAGCTTCCACTCGCGCAGGCAGGCGAGGACCTGCGCGGCGAACGCCTCGTTGAGCTCGATCAGATCGACGTCATCGAGGGTCAGATTGGCGCGGGCGAGCGCCGCGGCGGTGGCGGGGACGGGACCGATGCCCATCACCTCAGGACCGACGCCGGCGACCGCCCACGACTTCGACTTGAGAAGCGGACGGAGACCGCGTCTCTCCGCTTCGTCGCGGGTGGTGACGATGCAGACCGCGGCGCCGTCGTTCTGGCCGCTCGCGTTACCTGCGGTCACGGTCGCGTCGGCGTCGACCTTCAGCCGGACCGGTCGGAGCGCAGCGAGGCCTTCGAGGGTCGTGTCGGGGCGCGGGTGTTCGTCGGCGTCGACCCGGCGGCCGGGCACGTCCAGTGGGACAAGCTCGTCGGCGAAGCGTCCCGCCTGCTGAGCGGCAACGGCACGCTGGTGGGAGCGGAGCGCGAGCTCGTCCTGTTCAGTGCGTGAGATCCCGTACTCGCGCCGCAGGTTCTCGGCCGTCTCCACCATCCCACCCGGGATTGGATGATCCTTGCCACCGGCCGTCTCGCGGGCGCGGATCAGGCGGTCGTGCAGCTCGACGCCACCGCGGACGCCGGTCCGCAGACCGAGCGCGTAGTGCTCGACCTGTGACATGGATTCGGTGCCGCCGGCAACAACCAGCCGGGCTGCGCCGGTGGCGACCATGCCGGCCGCGTACATCACCGCCTGCAACCCGGAACCGCAACGACGGTCGACCTGCAGTCCGGGGACCGACGTACCGAGTCCCGCGTCGAGTGCGGCGACCCGGCCGATGGCCGGCGCTTCGCCGTTCGGATAGCACTGGCCGAGGATCACGTCGTCGACGTCACCTTCGCGCAGGCCGGTCCGGCGTACGAGCTCGGTGAGTGCGGCGGTGGCCAGGTCGGTCGCCGACAGGGCGGACAGCGCGCCGCCGAAGCGTCCGACCGGCGTACGGATCGGCTCACAGATCACCACGTCACTCATAACCTCGACCGTAGGCCGCGGAGACCGATAGGGAGAAATACTCATTTACGCTCGATCAAGACTCTGAGAGTATTAATCGGTGGAGCTGCGCCAGCTGCGGTACTTCGTCGCGGTCGCCGAGGAGCGGCACTTCGGCCGTGCGGCGACCCGTCTGCACATGGCTCAGCCGCCGCTGTCCCAGCAGATCCGCCGGTTGGAGTCGGAGCTCGGCGTCCAGCTCCTCCGGCGTACGACGAGACGCGTCGACCTTACCGCCGCCGGTGAGGCCTACCTCGTCCGCGCCCGCCAGATCATCGCCGCGGTCGGGTCGGCCGCGGGCGAGGCGCAACGGGTCGCGGCCGGCCTGCAGGGGCGGCTCGTGATCGGGTGCGTCGGATCGGCGACGTACAGCCTGCTCCCCCAGCTCGTGCGGACGTTGCGCGAGGAGCTGCCGGATGTCGAGGTGTCCGTGCAGGGCGAGATGCTCGCGCCGGACCAAGTCGGTGCGCTGCTCGCGGGGCGGATCGATCTCGGGTTGCTTCGGCCGCCGGTCGACGAGGACGCACTGAAACTCGAGGTACTGCGGGCCGACCGGCTGATCGTCGCCGTACCGGATGGGCATCATCTCGCCGGTCGGCAGCGGCTGCGGTTGCGAGAGCTGGCGGACGAGGACTTCGTCATCCACGCCGGCGGCGGGC
Organism: Kribbella sp. NPDC051952; assembly: GCF_040680855.1. Classification (NCBI taxonomy): domain Bacteria; kingdom Bacillati; phylum Actinomycetota; class Actinomycetes; order Propionibacteriales; family Kribbellaceae; genus Kribbella; species Kribbella sp. NPDC051952. Next base: position 5,012 of record NZ_JBFAXQ010000023.1, on the reverse strand, counting down.
GCTCGGTCATGCACGACACCGTCGTTGCCCGCTGCCGCGAGGCCGGGTTCGAGCCGCGGATCCGGCATGAGGTCGCGGAGACGTCGACGCTGGTCACCTTCGTGGCAGCCGGACTTGGGATCGCCGTCGTCCCCGCGCCGGTCGCAGAGCTGATGGTGCCCGGGGTGGCGTACTGCCCGCTCGTCGGCCAAGCCACCGTCGAACTGGCCGCAGCCACCCGGGCCGACGACGACGCACCACACCTCCAGCGAGCCCTCGCAGTAGTGACCGCTCTGGCTTAGTAGAAGCCGTCCGCGGAGCAGCGTCGAAACGTCTGGCAGCGCCGATCAGGCGTAGGTCTTCGGCGATCGCCGCCGCAGCTTCCCGCATCAGCGGGATGACCTTCTCGACGATCAGGTCCGGACTCATCCTCGAGACGGGCATCGGTACGGCGGCCTCGTTGCAACTCGCCTGCGCCGCACCCGGTGTCACCTGGGGCAGCGAACTCTTCGGCCCACTGCTGTTCGCCGAGGAGATCCATGGACGTCCACCTCCCACCCGACCTCGACTCTTCGGTGCGGTCTGAACTGGTGAGTCGGGAGAAGACGCGCGCAGTCGAGCTGCAGAAGCAGGGTGTCTGGTCGCGGCTCTGGCGAATACGCCAACTTCGGCGTCTTCGACGTACCCAGCAACGACGAACTGCACGATGTGTTGTCGAGCCTGCCGCTCTTCCCGTACCTGAAGATCCACGTGACGCCGCTGGCTACGCACCCGTCGAAGTTCTGAGGGTCAGGACGACCTCGTTGCGGTGGATGGACAACTTGCCACCGGCGGCTTCGGCACAGCGGCGGGCGATGTCGAGGCCGAGGCCCGTAGAGCCACGGTCGCTGCGACCACGCTCCCCGGCACCGAGCGGGATGCCCGGGCCCTTGTCGGCGACAACTATGCGTACGCCGTTCTGCTCGCGAGTGAGCGTGATCCGGGCCGAGGTGCCGTCGGGCGTGTGCGCGACGACGTTCTCGACCAGTGCGTCGAGGGCCGCACCCAGGTCCTCGGCGGAGGAGCGGACCAGTGCGGGCGGGCTCGGGAGATCGAGGGTGAGTTCGCGGCCCTGGTCCTCGAAGAGCGGCTCCCAGAACGCGGCCCGATTCCGGGTCACCTCGACGGCGTCGCAGTGCGGGACGCGGCCTTCGCGCTGCGGTCGGCGGGCTGCGCTGATCACCGCGGTCAGGTTGCGTTCCAGGCTGGTGACTTGGGTGTTGAGCTCCTCCGCGCTGGCGCGATCGGGGAGCGCTTCGACCTGGAGCCGGAGCGCGGTCAACGGCGTACGGAGCCGGTGGGACAGGTCGGCGACGGCTTCGCGTTCGACCGCGATCACCTCGTCGATGCGGTCGGCGAGACCGTTGAGTGCGGCACCGACTTTGGCGACTTCGGCCGGGCCGGTGGTCGGGGCTCTCGCGTCCATGTCGCCTTGGGCCAGGCGTTCCGCCGTACCTGCTGTCTCTTCCAGCGGGCGGGCCAGGCGGCGGGAGACGAGTTCGGCGCCGACGATGCTGAGCAGGAGAACGAGCAGACTGCCACCGATGAGGAACAGCAGTCGCGGGACGAGTCCGGCGTACACCTCGTCGGCGGTCAGGTAGATACAGACCGAGGCCGCGCCGTCGCGGGTGTCGACGCCGACGTCGATCGCCGTACCGCCACCGACGTCGCGGTAGTCGGCCTCGCCGATCTTCGGCGGACCTTTCTTGTTATCGTCATCACCGTCGTTGTAGTTCACCGGCGGCTGTTTCGGCGACGGGACGCCACCGGGCGGCGGGTCGCCGAGGGTCGAGCCGTTGGGCAGCTTGACCGAGACCCGGCCCGGCCAGTCCTTGGCGGCGTCTTGGATGTACGCCGTGATGTCGTCGGCGGTGTGGTCCCTGTCGCCGACGTAGTACGCGACCGTCTCGGCCCGGTATCGTGCCGCGTCCTTCGATTCGTTGGCCGTCGTACTCCGCAACAGAATCACCAACGGCACAGCGAACGCCAGCACGACCAGCGTGGTCATGCCGACCGAAAGCAACAGAATCCGCCGACGCACGGTCAGCCCCCAGACTTGCTACGGGCGAGGCACATGGTCAGCTCCCGGCCAGCTTGATACCGACACCGCGGACGCTGTGGATGAAGCGCGGCTCGGCCGCCGTCTCGCCGAGCTTGCGGCGCAACCAGGACAGGTGAACATCGACGGTCCGGTCGCCACCACCCCAAGGCAGGCCCCAGACCTCAGCCAGCAGCTCGCGCTTGGTCACAACTGCGCCAGGCCGACGCGAGAGGGCGAGCAGCAGATCAAACTCCTTGCGAGTCAGATCAACCGGCGTACCGTCCACCGTCACCTCACGACTCCGCGGATCGATCCTCAGCGCCCCGAGATCGACGAGCGACTCCCCTTGCTGGTCCTGCCCGAGACGCCGCAGTACGGCGCGAATCCGCGCATCGATCTGGGCCGAGCTGAACGGCTTGATCACGTAGTCATCGGCGCCGGCATCAAGCAGCTTCACCACACTCGCGTCATCATCACGGGCCGTCGCAACAATCACCGGCACGTCACTGACCGACCGAACCATCGCGAGCACATCCCGCCCGTCCAGATCCGGCAACCCCAGATCCAGCAACACAACCTCCGGCCGCTCCCGAGCCACCGCCGCAACCCCCTCGGCCCCGGTACCAATGGCCGTGACAACATGCCCAGCCGCCGTCAGAGACTTCCCCAACGACGTCCGAATCGCATCATCATCCTCGACCAGCAACACCCGAACCATGCCCCCGAGCCTAACCACCCCAACCTCAAGCCCCCCTCAAGCCAAACTAAAACCCCGCCCCCAATCCCAACCCCCTCACCCTGCCCACCGGTGTCCGGTTCCCCGCCCACTCGGGTCTTGTGTCTTCCCGCGCTCAACGGGTCGTCCTCCTCCGCACCCACCCGGCCGCGTTGCTCTCCGCGGGTCGGACGTCGGGGGTGACCGATTTACGGTTGGCGGTGGGTTCGTTACCGGGTGTTGCTTCGCGGCGGGGGTGGGTACCTCTAGTGTCACGGCGGACGGACGTGGGCTGATGAAAGGGCGGGCGCGGTGAAGCTCTACTCCGATGTGGGGGCGCAGCGGTTCGGGCAGTTGGTGGGGGATTTGATGCTGGTCGCCTGGGTCTGGGTATGTATAGAACTCGGGCTGCTCGTCTTCAAGATCACGAACGCGTTGGGCGCGCCGGGGCGGAAGGCGGCCGAGGCGGGGGACGGATTGGCGGAGGATCTGCGGAAGCTGTCGGAGCCGATCGGGAAGGTACCGGCAGTTGGTGACGAGTTGCGGTCGCCGATCGACAGTGCGGCTGGCGCGGCGGGAAAGATGGCGCAGGCTGGCCGGGATCAGGCGCATGCCGTGGAGCAGTTGGCGTACGTGCTGGCGGGCGTGACTATCGGCTTGCCGGTGCTGTTCGCGTTGCTCATCTGGTTGCCGCGGCGGATCAGGTTCTCGCGGCGGGCAACGGCGGCGCAGAAGTTCATCGACAACGCAGCGGACCTGGACCTGTTCGCCCTGCGAGCAATGGCAAACCAGCCGATGCACAAGCTGGCAAAAATATCCGACGATCCGGTCGCCGCCTGGCGCGAGGGCGACACCGCAGTAATCACCCAACTCGCCGACCTCGAACTACGCACAACCGGCCTAAAAGCCCCCCGCCACGCAATCAGTTAGCACCCCCACCTAACCCCACACCCCGCCAACACCACGTTCCCCCACGACGCCGCACCTCAAGCATCCGGCACGACGGCACCCGCCACCCCAGGACCTCCAACCGGAGGTCGACCCCGCAGCGCGCATCCTCGGACCGCACCAAACCGCCAACCGCTATCGCGATCCCCGACAACCCCAGGCCTCCAGCCAGTACGCCGACCCGGCACCGCCGCGCCTCAAGCCGATATGGCTTTCCCCGATAGCCCGGCGATTCCAGCCTGTAGGTCGACCTCGGGCAGCACCCGCGTTCTCCAGCTACGCCGCTCCCCTAGCCGCCGGTACGACAGTCCCCGGCAACACGGGGCCTTCCAGCCTGTACGTCGCCCCTCGGCACCGCCGCGTTCTCCGGCCGCACTGAACCGCTAACCGATATGGCGTGTCCCCGACTGCGCAGCCCTTCCAGCCGTACGTCCATCCCGGCAGGACCGCTTCTCCTGCTACGCAGCGCCTCTAGCCGGCGGTACGGCCGTCCCCGGCCACAGGGCTTCCAGCCGGTACGTCGCCCCGGCAACACAGGGCTTCTAGCCGGTATGTCGATCCCGACACCACCGTGATTTCCTGCTACGCCGCGCCTTTAGCTGGCGGTATAGCGGTCATCGGCGACACGGAGCTTGTCGGCATGGTGTGGTCCGGCGAGGTCGGGTCATCGGCCGGTAGGTCGACCTCTGGCTGCGTCGCGTTGTGTGGCAGGGCCGGGCCTTGAGCTGATGCGGGGTTCTCTGGTGGCGGGGTGCTCTTCGGTGGCGCGGGGGTTGCGGGCGATGGGAGGTTCTCAGGGTGGGCGGGGTTTTGGGGTGCGCTGGTGGTGGCGGTTGTGGGCTGCGTCCAGAGGGCGAAGCGGGCGGCCTCTTGGAGCATCGAGTCGTCGGCTGACCAGCGGCTTGGTCGGGGCGGTGTGAGGGCAGGAGTATTCGCCCGCGCGGGAACAACTGCTGCGGGAGATGCAGGCTTTGGTGAGCTCGGCGGTAGTGATGGTGGTGGGCCCGGGTGGGGAGTTGGTGGTGGGCTCAGGTGAAGCGGGCGCACGTGCGGTGACGATGGCGTCGCCGTCGCCGCGTCGAGTGGGGTGCTCGGACTAGCTGATCCCGGTTGAATCGAGCTCGGTTGGAGCGGGCTTTGGTGCGGTGGAGTCGGTGGGAGTAGTTGCAGGTGGGGTGGTGGGTCGGCCCAGGTGGGGCGGGTGACGTGGACTTTGCCGTTGGTGATGGTGATGGTCCAGTGGCCGGCGTGGAGGGCGGTGTGGTGGCGGCGGCAGATGAGGGCGAGGTT
>NZ_JBFAXQ010000022.1:0-128013 GCF_040680855.1 Kribbella sp. NPDC051952 | reverse complement strand
CCCAGCAGCGCACACTTCACCCGGGCTGGGAACTGCGCGACGCCCGCGAACGCGACGCCGTCCTCCAGAACCTCTTCGTCCGGCTCGATCTCCTTGCCCCGGCTCTGCATCAGCTCGAGGAACTTCTCGTACGTCGCCATCCCCTCGGCCACCGGCTTGCCGATGACGAGGTCGGTCATCACCGACGTCGCGGCCTGGCTGATCGAGCACCCGACGCTCTCGTGCGTCACGCCGGTCACCGTCTCGCCGTCGAGCTCGACCCGCAGCGTCACCTCGTCCCCGCAGGACGGGTTCACGTGGTGCACCTCCACGTCGTACGGATCCGCCAGGCCCGCGTGGTGCGGGCTGCGGTAGTGATCCAGGATGATCTCCTGGTACAGGCTGTCCAGCTGCATATCAGTCCACCTTGAAGTAAGACCGGACGAATCCGAGGCCGTCGACGAGCGCGTCGATCTCCTCGGGCGTCGTGTACAGGTAGAAAGACGCTCTGGTCGACGATTGCATTCCGAACCGCTCATGGACCGGACGCGCGCAGTGGTGCCCGGCCCGGACCGCGATCCCGCGGGTGTCCAGCACCGTCGCCACATCGTGCGGGTGTACGCCGTCAACCGCGAAGCTGATCGCGCCACCATGGTCCACCGCCTCGGTCGGCCCGAGGATCTTCACGCCGGGGACCGTCTTCAGGCCCTCGAGCGCGTACTCGACGATCGCGTGCTCGTGCGCCGCGATCTTGTCCATCCCGATCCCGGACAGGTAGTCGACCGCCGCACCGAGCCCGACCGCCTGCGCGATCGGCGGCGTACCGGCCTCGAACCGAGCGGGCGGAGCGGCGTACGTCGAACCCGTCATCCGGACGATCTCGATCATCTCGCCGCCACCGAGGAACGGCGGCAGCGAAGCGAGCAGGTCGTAGCGGCCCCAGAGCACGCCGATACCGGTCGGTCCGACGACCTTGTGGCCGGTGAAGGCGAGCAGGTCCGCGCCGAGCGTCGAGACGTCGACCGGGAACTGCGGCACCGCCTGCGAGGCGTCCACGACGACGGTCGCGCCGACCGCGTGCGCCTTGGCGGCGATGTCGCTGATCGGGTTGATCGTGCCGAGCGCGTTCGAGACCCAGGTCAGTGCGACGACCTTGGTCTGTTCGGTCAGCAGCTCCTCGATGTTGCTGAGATCGAGCCGGCCGTCCTCGGTCACGCCGAACCACTTCAGCGTCGCGCCGGTCCGCTCACAGGCGAGCTGCCACGGGACGATGTTGCTGTGGTGCTCCATCTCGGAGACCACCACGACATCGCCCGGCTGCAGCGACGCGCCGAGCGTGTGCGCGGCCAGGTTGAGCGCCTCGGAGGCGTTCTTGGTGAAGACGATCTCGTCCCGGCTGGGGGCGCCGATGAACGCGGCCACCTTGTCCCGGCCGTCCTCGTACGCCGCGGTCGCCTCGGCACCGAGCTGGTGCATCGCGCGGGCGACGTTCGCGTTGTGCTTGAGATAGTGGTCCTCGATCGCCTGGACCACCTGGCGCGGCTTCTGCGACGAGTTCGCCGAGTCCAGGTAGACCAGCGGGTATCCGCCCGCGAGCTCGCGGGAAAGGATGGGAAAGTCCGCCCGGACCGACTGCAGGTCCAACGGACTGCTGAACGTCCGGGCGGCCGTCACTTCGCGCCGGCCTTGAGGAAGCGCTCGTACCCGTTCGCCTCGAGCTCCTCGGCGAGCTCCGGGCCACCCTCTTCGGCCACGCGGCCGTCGACGAAGACGTGCACGAAGTCGGGCTTGATGTAGCGCAGGATCCGGGTGTAGTGGGTGATCAGCAGAACGCCCTTGTCACCCTTCTCCGCAAACCGGTTCACGCCAGTGGAGACGACCTTGAGCGCATCGATGTCGAGGCCGGAGTCGGTCTCGTCGAGGATCGCGATCTTCGGGTCGAGCAGCTCGAGCTGGACGATCTCGTGCCGCTTCTTCTCACCACCGGAGAAGCCCTCGTTGACGTTGCGGGTGCCGAAGTCGGGGTCCATGTCCAGGTCGGCGAGCGCCTTGTTGACGTCCTTGACCCAGGTGCGCAGCTTCGGCGCCTCACCGTCGATCGCGGTCTTCGCGGTCCGGAGGAAGTTCGCCACCGAGACGCCGGGCACCTCGACCGGGTACTGCATGGCCAGGAACAGGCCGGCCCGGGCGCGCTCGTCGACGGCCATGTCCAGCACGTCCTCGCCGTCCAGGGTGACCGTGCCGCTGGTGATGTTGTACTTCGGGTGGCCGGCGATCGAGTACGCCAGCGTGGACTTGCCGGAACCGTTCGGGCCCATGATCGCGTGCGTCTGACCACCGGCGATGGTCAGGTCGACGCCGCGCAGGATCTCCTTCGGGCCGTTCTCGGTGTCGACCGACACGTGCAGGTCGCGGATCTCGAGTGTCGCCATGAGGTTCTTCTATCTCCGTCGCTTTACAGGGATGCCTGGTTGAGGGGGTTCTTCACATCGACGAGCAGGTCGTCGCCGTCCTGCCGGACCGGGTAGATCGGCACCGGGTCGTACGCGGGCAAGCTGGTCGGCTCACCGGTGCGCAGATCGAAGCGGGACCCGTGCAGCCAGCACTCGATCTCGCACTCGCCGACGTCACCCTCGGACAGCTGGATCTGCGCGTGCGAGCACTCGTCCCGCACCGCGAAGTACTGTCCTTCGCTCTTCACGACCGCGACCTCGACGCCGCCGACCTCGACCGGGATCACTCCCTCGTCGGGTACGTCGGCGGCGGCGCAGGCGCGCTCGAAACTGTCGCTCACTGGCCGATGACCGCCTTGGCGGACGCATCCAGCGCGGCGGTGCGGGCGAGCTTGTCTTCGATCACCTCGTGCAGGTGCTCGGTGACCTCGGGGACACCGATCTTGCCGATGATGTCGTTGAAGAAGCCGGACACGACCAGCCGCCGGGCTGCGTCCTCGGGGATGCCGCGGGCCTGCAGGTAGAACAGCTGCTCGTCGTCGAAGCGGCCGGTCGCGGACGCGTGGCCGGCGCCCTCGATCTCGCCGGTCTCGATCTCCAGGTTCGGCACCGAGTCGGCGCGGGCGCCGTCGGTGAGGACCAGGTTCCGGTTCAGCTCGAACGTGTCGGTGCCCTCGGCCGCGGCCCGGATCAGCACGTCGCCGATCCACACCGAGCGGGCCTTGTCACCGGCCAGCGCGCCCTTGTAGAGCACGTTGCTCTTGCAGTTGGTCGCCTCGTGGTCGACGAACAGCCGGTTCTCGTGGTGCTGACCCGCCTCGGGGAAGTACACGCCGAGGAGCTCCGCGTCGCCGCCGGGCCCGGCGTACCGGACGTTGGTGGCGATCCGGACGATCTTGCCGCCGAGCGTGACGACGACGTGGTGAAGCTTGGCGTCCCGGCCGACCACAGCGTCGTGCTGGCCGACGTGGATCGACTCGTGGTCGCCCTGCTGGATCGAGACGACCCGCAGTTCGGCGCCGTCACCGACGACGATCTCGACGTTGCTGCCCAGCTCACCGGAGCCCGTGTGATCGATGATCACGATGCCGCGGCTGTGCCGGCCGGCCTCGACGATCAGGTGGCTGAAGCCGCGGGCACCGAGGTTCGCGACGTTCACGTGCACAGGCTCGGTCAGCTCGGCCTCGACCGGGATCCGCACCGCGAGCGCCTGGCCCGCGTGGTTCCAGGCCACGGCCGCGATCCGGTCCTGCGGCGTACCGGCCTTCAGCGAGTCGGCGGCGACCGTCTCGATCACGACACCGTCCGGGGCCGACGCGTCGACCTTCGGGGTCTCGGTGCCGGCCTCGTCGGCGAACAGCGCCTTCAGGGCCTTGACCGGGGTGAAGCGCCACTCCTCCTCGCGTCCGTTCGGCACCGCGAAGTCGGCCACGTCGTACGACGTGGGCCGCTCGCTCCGGGCCTGGAGCGGGACCGGCGACCCCGGCCCGTGGGAGTGTGCCCGGTTGCCGGTGGCAACCAGTGTCTCTGCCGAGGACATCAGCCGACGGCCCCTTCCATCTGCAGCTCGATCAAGCGGTTCAGTTCCAGCGCGTACTCCATCGGGAGCTCGCGGGCGATCGGCTCGATGAAGCCGCGGACGATCATCGCCATCGCCTCGTCCTCGGCCATGCCCCGGCTCATCAGGTAGAAGAGCTGGTCGTCGCTGACCTTGGACACGGTCGCCTCGTGCCCCATCGCCACGTCGTCCTCGCGGACGTCGACGTACGGGTAGGTGTCCGAACGGCTGATGGTGTCGACCAGCAGCGCGTCACAGCGCACCGTGGACTTGCTGTGGTGCGAACCCGGCGCGACCTCGACCAGACCGCGGTACGACGTCCGGCCGCCACCGCGGGCCACGGACTTCGACACGATCGAGCTCGACGTGTACGGCGCGTTGTGCACCATCTTCGACCCGGCGTCCTGGTGCTGGCCCTCGCCCGCGAACGCGACCGACAGGGTCTCGCCCTTGGCGTGCTCGCCCATCAGGTAGACGGCCGGGTACTTCATCGTCACCTTGGAACCGATGTTGCCGTCGATCCACTCCATCGTCGCGCCCTCTTCGCAGGTGGCGCGCTTGGTGACCAGGTTGTAGACGTTGTTCGACCAGTTCTGGATCGTCGTGTAGCGGCAGCGGGCGCCCTTCTTCACGATGATCTCGACCACCGCGGAGTGCAGCGAGTCCGACTTGTAGATCGGCGCCGTACAGCCCTCGACGTAGTGAACGTAGGCGTCCTCGTCGACGATGATCAGAGTCCGCTCGAACTGGCCCATGTTCTCGGTGTTGATCCGGAAGTAGGCCTGCAGCGGGATGTCCACCTTGACGCCCTTGGGGACGTAGATGAACGAGCCGCCGGACCAGACCGCCGTGTTCAGCGAGGCGAACTTGTTGTCGCCGACCGGGATGACCGAGCCGAAGTACTCCTGGAAGATCTCCGGGTGCTCCTTCAGGCCGGTGTCGGTGTCCAGGAAGATGACGCCCTGGGCCTCCAGGTCCTCGCGGATCTGGTGGTAGACGACCTCCGACTCGTACTGCGCGGCGACACCGGCGACCAGGCGCTGCTTCTCCGCCTCCGGGATACCGAGCTTGTCGTAGGTGTTCTTGATGTCCTCGGGCAGCTCTTCCCAGCTGGTCGCCTGCTTCTCGGTCGACCGGACGAAGTACTTGATGTTGTCGAAGTCGATCCCGGACAGGTCCGCACCCCACGACGGCATCGGCTTGCGGTCGAAGAGCTTCAGGCCCTTCAGGCGCAGGTCGAGCATCCACTCCGGCTCGTTCTTGAGGGCGGAGATGCCCCGCACCACGTCGGTGCTGAGGCCGCGCTGGGCGACCGCACCGGCGGCGTCGGAGTCGGCCCAGCCGTACTGGTAGTTGCCGAGGCCTTCCAGTTCGGGGTGAGCGGTTTGCGTCATCGTGCAGTCCTCGCAGATTCGCCGTCGGATACAGGGGAAACCGGCTGGGGGCCGGGGATGTGAGTAGTGCAGACACCGTCGCCGTGGGCGATGGTGGCCAGTCGCTGGACGTGCTTGCCGAGCAACCGCGAGAACACCTCGGTCTCGGCCTCACACAACTGGGGGAACTGCTCGGCCACGTGCGCGACCGGGCAGTGGTGCTGGCAGAGCTGGGCGCCCTGGCCGGCTTCGGCCGTGGACGCGGCATACCCGTCCACGGTCAGCGCCTGGGCGAGCACCTCCGCCTTGGCGCTGTCCGGAGCCTTGTCGAGCAGCTCGCGGTAGCGATCCTCCACCTCGGCGACCCGGCGCCGGGCGAACTCCGCGACCGCTTCGTCACCGCCGGCGTCGGCGATGAACCGCAGTGCGGTGGCCGCCAGGTCGTCGTACGCCTGGTGGAAGGCGTGCCGGCCGGTGTCGGTCAGCACGAAAACCTTCGCGGGGCGGCCGCGGCCACGAGGGCCGTAGACGCGCTCCTCGCGGGATTCGACCAGGCCCTCGTCGAGCAGGTGGTCGAGGTGGCGGCGCACTGCCGCCGGGGTCAGCTCCAGGCGCTCCGCGAGTACCGCGGCGCTGGACGGACCGTTGGTGAGGATCGAGCGGGCGACCCGGTCCCGGGTGGACTCGTCCCGCATGATTCCAGCAACAGGACCGGCGCCCGTGGGCACCGCTCCGCTCGTCGCAGGATTTTTCACAACATCAGTGTCGCGTAATTCAGCGGCCCCTTCAAATAAGGCTGCCCTAACCGGTTCACGGCACCACGCCGGGGTCGGACCCCGACCGTGAGCGAGGTCACTTCTCCTCGTTCTCTATGCTGCCGTTGTGCCAGTCGCGGTGGAGATCGACAACCTCGTCGTGCGGTACGGCGAGAAAGCCGCGGTCGACGGTCTCAGTCTCACCGTAACCGCCGGGACGGTGACGTCCGTGCTCGGCCCCAACGGCGCCGGCAAGACGACGACCGTGGAGAGCTGTGAGGGGTTCCGGCGGCCCGATTCCGGGCAGGTCCGGGTGCTCGGGCTGGACCCGATCGCGGACCACGACGAACTGATGCCACGGATCGGCGTGATGCTCCAGGAGGGCGGCGCCTGGTCCGGCGTCCGGGCAATCGAGATGCTCCGGTACGTCGCCACCCTGCACTCGCACCCCCTCGACATCCCGGCGCTGGTCGAGCGACTCGACCTGGGTAGCTGTGGCAGGACGCCGTACCGGCGGTTGTCGGGCGGGCAGAAGCAGCGGCTCTCGTTCGCACTCGCGATCCTGGGCCGGCCGGAGATCGCGTTCCTGGACGAGCCGACCACTGGGCTGGACCCGCACGGCCGGCGCGAGATCTGGCAGGTGATCCGGGACCTGCGCGACGACGGGGTGACCGTCGTACTGACCACCCATGCGATGGACGAGGCCGAGCAGTTGTCCGACTACGTCCACGTCGTGTCCGCCGGGAAGCTGATCGCCTCGGGTACGCCGGACAGCCTGACCGAACACCACTCGAAGACCCTCGAGGACGTCTACCTCGAACTGACCGCCCCGAAGCGGGAGGCCCAGTGACCACCTATGCGCCACAGCCGGGGAGTGCGCCGTGGGCTCGGAAGGTGTTCGCGCACTCGCGGATGGAGTTCAAGCTGCTCGTCCGCAACGGTGAGCAGTTGCTGCTTGCTCTGGTGATCCCGCTCGGGCTGCTCCTCCTGCTGGGCGGCACCGGCCTCGGCGACCGGCTCCCGCTCGGTGACGGCCGGCCGATCGACGACGCGGTCCCCCGGGTCCTCGCCCTCGCCGTACTGTCGTCGTCCTTCACCTCGCTCGCGATCGCCACCGGCTTCGAGCGCCGGTACGGCGTGATCAAACGGCTCGGCGCCTCTCCCCTGTCCCGCACCGGCCTGCTGGCCGGGAAGATCGGCGCTGTCCTGGTCGTCCAGGTCATCCAGATCGCCGTGCTGATGGGGGCGGGCTTCGCCCTCGGCTGGAAGCCGGTCGGCGGCGCGGACGCCGTCGTCGGAGTGATCCTGACTGTCCTCTGCGGTACGGCGGCCTTCGCCTCACTAGGCCTGCTGATGGCCGGAGTACTGCGCGCTGAAGCGACCCTCGCCGCGGCGAACCTGCTGTACCTATTGCTGCTCGTCGGTGGCGCGATCATGACACCGGTGGACGAATACCCGGCCGGCATGCAGGGCGTCGTACGCCTGCTGCCGAGTGCCGCGCTCGCCAACGGGATCGCGAACTCGACCGTCGAGGGTGTGATCCCCTGGGCCGCCGCGCTGTCGCTCGCGCTGTGGGCCGGCGTGCTGGGCTACCTGGTGTCCCGAACATTCCGATGGGACTGACCTGAGGGGATGTCTCCCAACCCCACGCCTACTGCGCGGCACTCGGCGGGCGTCTCGCTGCGCTGGAGGAAAGGTCACGATGGATCCGCATCGAGCCCTTCCCTCCAGCACACCGAGCCACTCCGCCGAGCACCTGCTCGCGACGGCGTGGGGTTGGGAGACATCCCCTAGAGTGTGCCGGTGATGAGCACGGAGACCTCGCCGCAAGAGACCGAGCCAGTCAGCGGATTCTGGCGACTGGTGCCCGAGCCGAGTCTGGACGTCGTCCGGCGCTGGGGCTGGGCGTCGGTGGTGGCGAACATCGGCATCGTGGTGACCGGTGGCCTGGTCCGGCTGACCGGCTCCGGCCTGGGTTGCCCGACCTGGCCGTCGTGCACGGACCAGTCGTACGTGCCGCACGCCGCGCTCGGTATCCACGGCGCGATCGAGTTCGGCAACCGGATGCTCGGGTTCGTGGTCGCGGTGATCGCGATCGGCACCTGGCTGGCCGTGATGCGGTATCGCCCGGTCCGCCGGGACCTACGCCGACTGGCGACCGCGGCCGCGCTCGGGGTTCCGCTGCAGGCGGTGATCGGCGGTATCAGCGTGCTGACCGGTCTGAACCCGTGGATCGTCTCGGCGCACTTCCTGGTCTCGCCGATCATCATCACGCTGACCGTGTCGATGATGCGGCGATCACGGACGAGCCCTTATCCGCACACTCCCCCGGTCGTCCGTGCCCTCGCGACGGCAAGCGTGGTGGCGGTCTGGCTGACCGTTGCCCTCGGCACCTTGGTGACCGGGGCAGGGCCGCACTCGGGCGATCCGGACACCGGCCGGAACGGTTTCGACGAGGAGCTGATCAGCCAGCTGCACGCGGATGTCGTGTTCGGCCTGCTCGGCATCACGATCGCGTTGGTGATCGCGACCCGCGTCACCGCGACCTCTCGGACGTTGCGGAAGCTCGCGGCCTGGCTGCTCGCGATGGAGCTGCTGCAAGGCGCTGTCGGCTTCACGCAGTACTTCACCGGCCTCCCGTGGGGCCTGGTGCTCGTGCACATGTTCTTCGCCGGCCTACTGATCGCGCTCGTCACCGCGGTGTACGGCGAACGCGGTACACCCGCGACCTAGAACAGGCCGCGGGTGCGCCACTTACCTCAGTACCTCACCTTGTAGACGGCACCTGGCCCGAACACCGGCGCGGACACGTACAGACCGCCCGTCCGGGTGAAGGCCACGCCACCTGGCAGGTTCAACTGGCCACGGACCAGTTCCCGCTTGTATCCGGCCCGGTGGTACTTACCCGGGTACTGCAGGTACAGCGAACCGATGGTCGAGCCACCGGACTCGAACGCGAGCCAGCTGTCCCTGGCCAACTGGACGACCGCGAGCGCGCCGTGCGGGCCACCGGCCAGGTCGACGATCGACGTGTAGCCGTCGGCGTACCGCTGGCAGTTGCCCTTGTTCGGCTTGACCGGGTCGCAGACCGCGCCGATCGATCCCGGCTTGATCCGCCAGATCTGCGAGGTCCCTGGCGTCGCGGGGAAGCCACGGAGCTCACCGACGTACCAGTAACCGTCCGACCCGACGGTCACCGAGGTCGCCACTGCTTCGGCGACGAACGGCGTACCGGCCGGAGGTGCTTCCGGGCCGAGCCCGGCCGGAACCTTCACCGTGCGCGGCTTCAACCGGGCGACCGTCTTGGCCTTCCCGTTCGGCCAGACCCGGATCAGGTCGTTGTTCGCGGCATCGGAGACCAGGACCGTGCCGTCAGCCAGGGCCGCGACGCCGAACGGGTTGGACTCGGTCGGCGAATCGGCCTGGTTGTACGGGTCCGGATCGTGCGTCTGGTACTTCCCGATGTCGATCACCTTCACCGGCGCCTTGCCCGGCCGCAGCCGGTACAGGGTGGTGCTGCCCACCACCGGCGGCTGTCCGGGCTCACCGCCGGCACCGGTCAGGGCGTACGTCGTACCCCACTTGTTGGTGTCGATGGCCGGCGGGAAGCCGCCGGAACCCGGCACCGTGCCGAGCTTCCAGGTCTTGTGTCCGTCGGTTGCGTAGACCGAGCCGTCGGTCACGCTGTAGATGACTTTGTTGCCGTACGTCGAGACACCGCGCGGACCGTTGAGACCCGTTGCCACCGGCTTCAAACTGCTCGGGTGACTACCGGCGTCGGCCTGTCCGGCCACCAGCACGGACCCGGCGAGTGCCAGTGCCGCAACCGCTGCGATGCGTGTTCGAACCCCCATAGGTTCCCCCTACTGCCGCGCCTCCCCAGGCGTGGAACCCCCTCCACAGACGCCCCCATCGCAACACCAAGTCACGAAGAGGTCAACGGGAGGACTCCTCGCACCCGGAAGACAACACTCAGTGCAGCAGGGGATCGATCGCCGCTGCGATGAACAGCAGGGCCAGGTAGATGTTGGAGAAGTGGAACAGCCGCATCGGCCGCAGGGCCGCGCCGTCGGCGCCGGTGTGGGCCCGGAGCAACAACGCACGGGCCTCGCGGAGGAAGACCACGCCGAGCACGATCGAGGCCAGCGGGTAGACGAAACCGGTGTCGGCGACCGGCCAGAGGGCGATCGAGGTGATCACCATCACCACGGAGTACGCCATGATCTGCCGGGCCGTCGCGACCGGGGTGGCGACCACGGGCAGCATCGGTACGTCGACCGACGCGTAGTCCTCGCGGTACCGCATGGCCAGCGACCAGGTGTGCGGCGGGGTCCAGAAGAACACCACCAGGAACAGCACGATCGGGGTCCAGGCCAGCTCGTTGGTGACCGCGGTCCAGCCGATCAGGGTCGGGAAGCAGCCGGCGATGCCACCCCAGACGATGTTCTGCACGGTCCGGCGCTTCAGCACCATCGTGTAGCCGAAGACGTAGAACAGGTTCGCGGCCAGCGCGAGGCCGGACGACAGCCAGTTGACGAAGAACCCGAGCTCGAGCGTGGCCAGCACACCGAGCACGACACCGAAGACTGTCGCCGAGCGCGGGCTGACCGCGTGCCGCGGCAGCGGGCGGCGCCGGGTCCGGCGCATCTGCTCGTCGATGTCGCGGTCCAGCACGCAGTTGATCGTGTTGGCGCTGCCGGAGGCGAGGATGCCACCGATCAGGGTGGCGACGACGACCCCGAGGCCGGGGACTCCCCCGGCGGCCAGGAACATCACCGGCACCGTGGTGATGAGCAGCAGCTCGATGATGCGCGGCTTGGTCAGACCGATATACGCCTTCACCACATCGCGCACCGACGGACTGATCGCAGCTGGAGCATCCGGCAGCGGCGTCGGGTACGACGTCGTCGCGGCTGGACGCGGGTCGACGGCGGTCACGAACACCTCGAAAACAGTGGGTTGACGCCACACAGCGGCGCTGACGATTCGACAGTCTACGACGGCCCGTAGGAGGGGCCGCGCACCCCCCTCGGTGCGTCCGGGAACAACGATGTACATGTCCGGGTTGCTTGTCTGTGAGAAGCCTGAAACGTGCTGGCGAGTAGGCTCCTGGCGGAGGACCAGTACGTGGTTCCCGTATGTGTTCATCGCCATCGAGAGGAGCGCCGCCGGCGTGACGGAGAAGACCAGCCCCAAGCTTGAATGGACCGAGCTCGACCAGCGTGCGGTCGACACCGTACGGGTCCTGGCGATGGATGCCGTGGAGAAGGTCGGCAACGGTCACCCCGGTACGGCGATGAGCCTCGCGCCGGCGGCGTACCTGCTGTTCCAGAAGGTGATGCGGCACAACCCGGCGGACCCGCACTGGGCCGGCCGCGACCGGTTCGTCCTGTCGGCCGGGCACTCGAGCCTCACCCTGTACATCCAGCTGTACCTGGCCGGCTTCGGCCTCGAGCTGGACGACCTGAAGTCGCTGCGGACCTGGGGCAGCAAGACCCCGGGCCACCCGGAGTACTCGCACACCCCCGGCGTCGAGACGACCACCGGCCCGCTCGGCCAGGGCGTCGGCAACGCGGTCGGCATGGCGATGGCGGCCCGCCGCGAGCGTGGCCTGCTGGAGCCGGAGGCTGCTCCCGGTGACGGTGTCTTCGATCACCAGATCTACGTGATCGCCTCCGACGGCGACCTGGAGGAAGGCGTCTCGGCCGAGGCCTCGTCGTTGGCCGGTCACCAGAAGCTCGGCAACCTCACGGTGATCTACGACGCCAACAAGATCTCGATCGAGGACGACACCAACATCGCGTTCTCCGAGGACGTGGCGGCCCGGTACGCGGCGTACGGCTGGCACGTCCAGGACGTCGACTGGACCAACGGCGGCACCGGCTACGCGGAGAGCGCCCAGGACCTGTACGACGCGATCGAGGCGGCGAAGGCGGTCACGGACAAGCCGAGCTTCATCCGGCTGCACACGATCATCGGCTGGCCGGCCCCGACCAAGCAGAACACCGGCAAGATCCACGGCTCCGCCCTCGGCGCCGACGAGGTCGCCGCGACCAAGAAGGTCCTCGGCTGGGACCCGGAGCAGAGCTTCCAGGTCGCCGACGACGTGATCGAGTTCACCCGCAAGGCGCTCGACCGCGGCAAGGCCCTGCAGGACGACTGGGACGTCAAGTACGACGCCTGGCGCACCGCGGCGCCGGAGCGCGCCGAGCTGCTCGACCGGCTGTCGAAGCGCGAGCTCCCGGCCGGTTGGAAGGACGCGCTGCCGAGCTGGGACGCCGACGCCAAGGGTGTCGCCACCCGCGCGGCCTCTGGTGACGTGCTCACCAAGCTGGCGCCGGAGCTGCCCGAGCTCTGGGGCGGTTCGGCCGACCTGGCCGGCTCGAACAACACCACCCCGAAGGGCGAGCCGTCGTTCGTCCCGGCCGAGCACGCCACCAAGGAGTTCCAGGGCAACGAGTACGGCCGGGTGCTGCACTTCGGCATCCGCGAGCACGGCATGGGCTCGGTGCTGAACGGCATCGCCCTGCACGGTCTCACCCGCCCGTACGGCGGCACCTTCCTGGTCTTCAGCGACTACATGCGCCCGTCGGTCCGGCTGGCCGCGCTGATGAAGCTGCCGGTCACCTACGTCTGGACGCACGACTCGATCGGCCTCGGCGAGGACGGCCCGACCCACCAGCCGGTCGAGCACCTGTCCGCGCTGCGGGCGATCCCGGGCCTGGACGTCGTACGCCCTGGTGACGCCAACGAGACCGCGGCCGCGTGGGCCACGATCCTCGAGCACACCGACCGCCCGGCCGGCCTCGCGCTGACCCGGCAAAACGTGCCGACGTTCCCGCGCGGCACGGACGGCTACGCGACCACGGAGAACGTCCAGAAGGGCGGCTACACGCTGCTCGACACCGACGGCACGCCGGACGTGGTGCTGATCGGCACGGGTTCCGAGCTCCAGCTGGCCGTCGAGGCCCGCGAGACCTTGGCCGGCGAGGGCATCAACGCCCGCGTCGTGTCGATGGTTTCGCGCGAGTGGTTCGACGAGCAGGACGACGCCTACCGCGAGTCGGTCATCCCGGCCGACGTCCGGGCCCGGGTCTCGGTCGAGGCCGGGATCGCGCAGAGCTGGCACGACATCGTCGGCGACGCCGGCCGCACGGTCAGCCTCGAGCACTACGGCGCCTCGGCCGCCTACCAGACCCTGTACGACGAGTTCGGCATCACTGCCGCCGCCGTCGTCCAGGCAGCCAAGGACAGCATCGCAGCCGCCGCGCAGATCAGCGGCCCCGGCGTGCCGCCCAAGCGAGCCGCCGCCGGACCGGTCGGACCGGCCGACGCCAGCTGACACACCTCACAACAGAAGAATCGGAAGGCTCCGGACAATGAACGATCGCTTGAAGGCACTCGCCGACGCGGGTGTGTCCATCTGGCTCGACGACCTCTCCCGGCAGCGGCTCGCCAGCGGCAGCCTGGCCGCGCTGATCGAGGACAAGCACGTGGTCGGCGTGACCACCAACCCGACCATCTTCGCCAAGGCCATCTCGGATGCCGACGCCTACGCCGACATCGTGAAGCGGCTGTCCGCGGAGGGCGTCTCGGTCGACGAGGCGATCCGGGTGATCACCACCGACGACGTCCGCGACGCCGCCGACGTGTTCAAGCCCGTCTACGACGACACCGACGGCCAGGACGGCCGGGTCTCGATCGAGGTCGAGCCGACGCTGGCGCACGACACCGAGAAGACGATCCGGCAGGCCAAGGAGCTGTGGGAGGCCGTCGGCCGGGAGAACATCTTCGTCAAGATCCCCGCCACCAAGGAGGGCCTGGCCGCGATCACCGCGACGCTGGCCGCCGGGATCAGCGTGAACGTGACGCTGATCTTCTCCCTCGAGCGCTACAAGGCCGTCGCGGCCGCGTTCCTGGCCGGCCTGGAGCAGGCGATCGAGAACGGCCACGACGTGACCAAGCTGGCCAGCGTCGCGTCGTTCTTCGTCAGCCGGGTCGACACCGAGGTCGACAAGCGACTCGACTCCATCGGCACCGACGAGGCGAAGGCCCTGAAGGGCAAGGCCGCGATCGCCAACGCGCGGCTCGCGTTCGAGGCGTACGAGGAGATCTTCGACACCGACCGCTGGCGCGAGATCGAGACCGCCGGCGCCAAGCCGCAGCGCCCGCTCTGGGCCTCCACCGGCACCAAGGACCCGTCGTACTCCCCCACCCTGTACGTCGACAACCTGGTCACCAAGGGCGTCGTCAACACGATGC
The DNA here is from genome assembly GCF_040680855.1 of Kribbella sp. NPDC051952. Lineage (NCBI taxonomy): Bacteria > Bacillati > Actinomycetota > Actinomycetes > Propionibacteriales > Kribbellaceae > Kribbella > Kribbella sp. NPDC051952. Next base: position 113,633 of record NZ_JBFAXQ010000022.1, on the reverse strand, counting down.
CTGAGGCAACGATCAAGGCGACCGAGGAGCACAGCGAGTTCGCCGGCGACACGGTCCGCGGCAACTACGCCGCCGACCGCAAGGTGATCGACGACCTGGAGAAGCTCGGCATCTCGTACGACGAGGTCGTGCAGGTGCTCGAGGACGAGGGCGTGGCCAAGTTCGACGCGTCCTGGTCGGAGCTGCAGGAGACCGTGGCCGCGGCCCTGAAGGGTGCGGCCAAGTGAGCGCTCCGAAGGTCAGCACGCAGAACGGCGACTGGGCCGAGGTCGTCGACAAGCTGGTCAGCGAGAAGATCGCGTCCCGGATCGCCGCGAAGGACGCGACGATCTGGGGTCCGGACGCCGAGTCCGAGGCCTCGATCCGGCTCGGCTGGGTCGACCTGCACGAGACGTCGCGGCCGTTGCTGGCCGAGATCGAGGCCCTGCAGGCGGACTTCCGGTCCGAGGGTCTGGACCGAATCGTGCTGTCCGGGATGGGCGGTTCGTCGCTGGCTCCTGAGGTGATCACCCGGACCGCCGGTGTCGAGCTCGTCGTACTCGACTCGACCGACCCGAGCGTGGTCGGGCGGGCGCTGGCCGGTGACCTGTCGAAGACGGTCATCGTCGTGTCCAGCAAGTCCGGTGGGACGGTCGAGACCGACAGCCACCGGCGTACGTTCGTCAAGGCGTTCACGGACGCGGGCATCGACGCCGCGTCGCGGGTCGTCGTGGTGACGGACCCGGGTTCGCCGTTCGAGAAGCTGTCTGCGGACGAGGGTTACCGCAAGACGTTCCTGGCCGACCCGAACGTGGGTGGCCGGTACAGCGCACTGACCGCGTTCGGGCTGGTTCCGTCCGGTCTGGCCGGGGCTGACATCGCCGAGCTGCTCGACCAGGCGGCCGAGGCCGCTCCCGAGCTGCAGGCCGACTCGACGGACAACCCGGCGTTGTGGCTGGGCGCCGTACTCGCCGCGAGCGCCGGGCGGGACAAGGCGATCATCACGGCCGACGGGTCGGACATCGTCGGCTTCCCGGACTGGGCCGAGCAGCTGATCGCGGAGAGCACCGGCAAGCAGGGCACCGGCGTACTGCCGGTCGCGGTCGAGGTCGGCGCGCCGGAGCTGCGCAGCGAGGCGAGCGACCTGACCAACGCGCTGCTCGCGGAGAAGGCGACCAGCGGGGTGCCGACGGCGCTGACCGCGGGATCGCTCGGCGGACAGTTCCTGCTCTGGGAGGTCGCGACGGCAGTGGCCGGCTACCTGCTGGGCATCGACCCGTTCGACCAGCCCGACGTGGAGAGCGCGAAGAAGGCCGCACGTGGCCTGCTGGACGCGCAGCCTGAGCCGGAGGCCGCGGCCTTCACCGACGGTGTCGTCGAGGTCCGTGGATCCGAGGGCCTGCTCGACGGCGTGGACTCGCTGCAGGGCGCGGTCGACGCGCTGCTGGGCAAGCTCGACGACAAGGGGTACCTGGCTGTGATGGCCTACCTCGACTCCGAGCGCGACGCTTCGCTGCATGCAGTCCGGCCGGCGCTGGCCACCCGCACGGGCCGGCCGGTGACGTTCGGCTGGGGACCGCGGTTCCTGCACTCGACCGGTCAGTACCACAAGGGTGGCCACCCGGAGGGCGTGTTCCTGCAGATCACCGCGGCACACCCGGCGGACGTGGAAATCCCCGATCGGCCGTTCACGTTCGGCACACTGATCACGGCGCAGGCCGCCGGTGACGCGAACGTGCTCGCCGAGCGCGGCCGGCCGGTTCTCCGGCTCCACCTGACGGATCCGGCGAGCGGCGTACAGCAACTCCTGTCTCTGTTCGGCAACTAGCAACTAGAGAAACTCGGAGGGAAGCGGCTGATGACCGCTGAGCTCGATGACGGGCCGGTCGGCCCGGTGAACCCACTGCGGGATCCGCAGGACCGGCGGCTCCCGCGGATCGCGGGACCGTGCAGCCTGGTGATCTTCGGTGTCACCGGCGACCTGGCCCGCAAGAAGCTGATGCCGGCGGTCTACGACCTGGCGAACCGGGGGCTGCTGCCCCCGGGTTTCGCCCTGGTCGGGTTCGCCCGCCGCGACTACACCAACCAGGACTTCGCCCAGATCGTGCACGACTCGGTGAAGGAGCACGCCCGGACCCCCTTCCGTGAGGAGGTTTGGCAGCAGCTCGCCGAGGGCTTCCGGTTCGTGCCGGGTGACCTGACCGACGACGTGGCGTTCGAGCGGCTGCGGGAGACCGTGGACGAGCTGGACGTCACCCGCGGTACCGGCGGCAACCACGCCTTCTACCTGTCCATCCCGCCGGGCCTGTTCCCTGAGGTCGTGCGGCAGCTGTCCGAGCACGGGCTGACCGACGAGGCCCCGGGTTCGTGGCGGCGGGTGGTGATCGAGAAGCCGTTCGGTCACGACCTGAAGAGCGCGCGGGAGCTGAACCGCGTGGTCGAGTCGGTGTTCCCGCCTGAGGCGGTCTTCCGGATCGACCACTACCTGGGCAAGGAAACCGTCCAGAACATGCTGGCGCTGCGGTTCGCGAACTCGATGTTCGAGCCGGTCTGGAACAGCCACTACGTCGACCACGTCCAGATCACGATGGCGGAGGACATCGGCATCGGCGGCCGGGCCGGGTACTACGACGGCATCGGCGCGGCCCGCGACGTGATCCAGAACCACCTGCTCCAGCTGCTCGCGCTGGTCGCGATGGAGGAGCCGGTCAGCTTCGACGCCTGGTCGCTGCGCCAGGAGAAGAAGAAGGTGCTGGCGGCGGTCAAGCTGCCGGAGCGGCTCGACCTGCACTCCGCCCGCGGTCAGTACGCGGCCGGCTGGGCCGGCGGCGTCAAGGTGAAGGGCTACCTGCAGGAGGACGGCATCCCCGCGTCCTCCGCGACGGAGACCTTCGCGGCGCTGCGCGTCGACGTGGACACCCGGCGCTGGGCGGGCGTTCCGTTCTACCTGCGCACCGGCAAGCGGCTCGGCCGTCGCGTCACCGAGGTCGCGGTGATGTTCAAGCGTGCGCCGCACCTCCCGTTCGCCAAGACGGAGACCGAGGAGCTCGGCCAGAACGCGCTCGTACTGCGGATCCAGCCGGACGAAGGCATCACGATGCGGTTCGGCGCCAAGGTGCCAGGGACCGCGATGGAGATCCGCGACGTGAACATGGACTTCCAGTACGGCGGTTCGTTCACGGAGTCCTCGCCCGAGGCGTACGAGCGGCTCATCCTCGACGTCCTGCTCGGCGACCCGCCGCTGTTCCCGCAGCACACCGAGGTCGAGCTCGGCTGGAAGATCCTCGACCCGGTGATCGAGTACTGGGCCGACCACGGCAAGCCGGAGCAGTACGAGTCCGGTGCCTGGGGGCCGGACTCCGCCCACGAGATGCTCGCCCGCGACGGACGCGCTTGGAGGCGGCCATGATCATCGACCTCACCGGTACGACGTCGAGCGAGATCGCCTCGGCGTTGCTCAAGGCCCGCCGGAACGCGGGCTCGCCGGCCATGGGCATGGTCGGCACGATCGTGGTGGTCGTCGACGAGGCGTCCCACCACGACGCGATGAAGGCCGCCAACGAGGCCGGTCGCGAACACCCGTCCCGCGTCCTGGTCGCGATCCTGCGGCCCGGCCGGGGTGCGCCCGGTCTGGATGCCGAGGTGCGCGTGGGTGAAGGCATTCCGGGCGAGGCCGTACTGCTCAGGCTGCACGGTGAGCTGGCCAAGGTGCCCGAGTCCGTGGTCACGCCGCTGCTGCTGCCCGACTCCCCCGTCATCGTCTGGTGGCCGGGTGGCGGGCCGAAGGTTCCGGACGACGACCCGCTGGGCCGGCTCGGCCGGCGCCGGGTGACCGACGCGGCCGCGACCCGTCGTGCCTCCGTCGACTTCACCGCGCGGGCCGAGGGCTACGAGCCGGGCGACACCGACTTCGCGTGGACGCGGCTGACGCCGTGGCGTGCGCTGATGGCGGCCGCCCTGGATCAGTACCCGACCAAGGTGACGGGCGCCGAGGTCATCTCGGCGAAGGGCAACCCGAGCGCGGACCTGATGGCCGCGTGGCTGCAGTGCCGGCTCGGCGTCCCGGTCGAGCAGAAGAACTCGCGCGGCCCGGGGATCACCGCCGTACGCATGTTCACGCCGTCCGGGCCGATCGCGCTCACGCGGCCGGATGGTGCGGTCGCGACGTTCAGCATCCCGGGGCAGCCGGACCGGCCGGTGGCGTTGAAGCGCCGTACGACGTCCGAGTTGTTGAGCGAGGAGTTGCGGCGGCTCGACCCGGACGACGTGTACGCGTCGACGCTGGCCTGCATGGTCAAGCGGGAGAACATGCCGGAGTCAGCCAAGAAGGTCGACGCTGCGGATCGCCGCTCGGTGCAGACCGCGGTCGCGAAGGCTGCCGCCAGGACGTCAACTGCTCCGGCTCGGAGCACGGCGGCCAAGAAAGCCCTGGTGAAGAAGGGCGCGGCGAAGAAGTCCTCGGCCGCCAAGAAGACCGTGGCTGCCAAGAAGACTCCGGCGAAGAAGACCGCAGTGAAGAAGACTGCTGTGAGGAAGAGTGCGGCCAAGAAGGTGGCGGGCAAGCGGGTGGCGAAGCGGTCATGAGTGAGCCGACCGTACTGGTGAACCGCGACGCCGAGGGCCTTGCCCACGCCGTCGCGGGCCGCCTGATCACCCGCCTCGTCGACGTCCAGAGCGAGGGCCGGGTCGCTCAGGTCGTGCTGACCGGCGGCCGGGTCGCCGCGGTCGTGCTCCGGGCCGTCGCGGAATCGCCGGCTGCGACCGCGATCGACTGGCAGCGGGTCGAGTTCTGGTGGGGTGACGAGCGCTTCCTGCCGGACGGCGACCCCGACCGCAACGAGACGCAGGCCCGTGAGGCCCTGCTCTCGCGCGTGGACGTGGATCCGGCGCGGGTCCACCCGATGGCGGCCGACACCGGGCAAGGCGCCGAGGCAGCTGCGGAGGCCTACGCCGCTGAGCTGTCCGCGGCCGGTTCGCCGACGTTCGACGTACTGATGCTCGGAGTGGGTCCGGACGGCCATGTGGCCTCGCTTTTTCCGGGCTATGAGCAACTAAAGGTGACCGATGTCGCGGCTGTCGCCGTACACGACTCCCCCAAGCCGCCGCCGACGCGGATCTCTCTCACCTTCCCCACCATCGACAACGCCCGCGAGGTGTGGATGGTGGTCGCCGGCAACGACAAGGCCGACGCCGTCAGCCAGGCTCTGTCCGGTGGCGACGTCCCCGCAGCTCACCCCCGCGGCCTCGACCGCACACTATGGTTGCTCGATGAGGGGGCTGCACAGCAACTGACTCGCGGATAGAGGCCACATGCTGAACAAGATCCTCGCGGTGGTGGTGGGCGCTTCGCTCGCCACCACCGCTGTTGTTCTGACCGCCGCCGATCAAGCGGATGCGGCGACGCCCGTCCTGATGGGCGTCCACGGCGACATCGCGCCGAAAGAGCTCGCCAAGCGCTATCCCGGCGTCAAGGCGACCCGGGAGTTCGTGAACGGTGTCCAAGGCACCAAGGTCGACCTGCGGAAGAAGTACGACGGGGTCGCGAAGGCGTCATGGACGGGACGACGTTTGCGAAGGGGTTCAAGCGGGTCCGGGACGTGATGAAGGCGGCCGACCCGAAGGTGAAGGTCGGCTACTCGGCGATGGCGTACCAGTGGGACGACAACCGGCCGCGGACCAAGGACCCGAAGCCGTGGCGGGTCGAGGCCGACTTCTACGGTGCCGATACGTACAGCGGTGGCACCCAGCCGGCCACCGACATCATCAGCGAGCACGACGGTCATGTCCGCTGGTTCAGCGAGCTCGTCCAGAAGACGCCGGGGGCAACGACCCGGTGGGGTCTGACCGAGCGCGGGTTCAAGGGCACGAAGAGCGACCAGGCCCGGGCGAGCGAGATCGACCGGGAGACGGCGTACCTCGGTAAGTTGTCCGCACAGGCCAGGCCTGCGTTCTACCTGTACTGGAACACCAAGGGCACCGAGGGCGATGCCGACCTGATCAACGGTCCGAAGGCTCGGGCGGCGGTGGCTCGGATGGTTGCGAAGCTTGGCTGATGCTTCGGTGTGGGCCTAAGTGATCGGGTGACAGACTCGGTGGCATGACGAGCTTTCGTGAGCTGCACAGCGCCCCTTTCGTGATGCCGAACGCCTGGGATGCCGGCAGTGCGGTGATTCTCGCCGCGGCCGGCTTCCCGGCGATCGCGACCACGAGTGCCGGGATCGCGTTCTCGCAGGCGAAGGGTGATCACACGCTGCCCGATGGCGCGCCGTCGGTGTCCCGGAACGTCATGTTCGCCCGGATGCGCGAGATCGCCGCGGTCAGCGCCGTACCGGTGAACGGTGACCTCGAGGACGGGTACGGCGCCGAGCCGGCCGCAGTCGTCGAGACCATCACGCTGGCCCGCGAAGCCGGGCTGGCCGGCGGGAACATCGAGGACTTCGACGGGCGGGAGTTGTACGACGCCGAGCTGTCCGTCGAAAGGATCGTCGCCGCACGCGAGGCGGCCGGACCCGACTTCGTCCTGACCGCCCGGACCGACGGACAACTCCTGCGTACGCCGACCTCGCTCGCCGACTCGATCGACCGGGCGAACCGCTTCCGCGCCGCCGGAGCGGACTGCCTCTATGTGCCCGGCGTGAACGACCTCGACACGATCCGCACGCTGGTCGCCGAGATCGACGGTCCGGTCAACGTCGTCATCGGCCTCGGCACGTCCACCCTCACCGTCGCCGACCTCCAGGACGTCGGCGTCACCCGGATCAGCCTCGGCGGCAGCATCGCCCGCGCCGCCCTCGGCTTCGTCCGTCGCAGCGCGGAGGAACTGGCCACGAAGGGCACGATCACCTTCGCCCGCGACCAGATCCCCCAAGCGGAACTCAACGAGCTGTTCGGCTCTCTCGGCGACAAGTAGTTGCCACTCGCCGCCTCCGGAGAGACAGTCAGCTAAGAGGCACTCCGGGGGGAAGCGTGTGCTGGGGGCACCTCCCGGGGAAGCGTGTGCTGGGAGGCACTCTCGGGGACGCCTCTGCTGGAGAGGCACTTCGTAGGGTGCCTCTGCTGAGGCACTTCGGGGGCGGCGATGGCGACGGACAGGGTTTACGAGTTGTGGCGGCTGGCGATGGTGCATGGGATTGTCGGGTTCGGCACCTGCCTGTGTCTCATCCTGTTGTGGGTGGCCGGTGAGCCGTTCGGCTCGATCAACGATGTCGGCAACGCCGTGTTCGGGCTGCTCAGCGCCGTACTGGCCTGGCAGCTGCGGACGTCCGCCGCGGTCGTCTTCAGAGCCCTCGCCGCAGTCGGAGCCGTGATCACGGTCGTGGGCTCGATTCTCGTCCTGACCGATACCACCGGCTACTACCTCGCCGGACTGGTGTCGAGCGTCGGGTTCGCCCTGATCGGCATCTGGTTGATAGCTGCCAACCGCACCGCCGCGGCGTCGGTGCCGCGGCGGCTCGGCCTGATCACCGGCGCGGTGATGGCGCTCGGTTTGGTCGGCCTGCCCGGCGTCTTCATGGGTCTGGACGACCTGAACACGGCCCCCGGCTGGACGTACGTCGCCGAGTCCAGCTGGGCAGGCACCTACCTCCTCTTCCCACTCTGGAGCCTCCGACTCGGCCCCTCAGCTCCCAGGCGGCACTGACCCGAACGCGATCTCCACCGGCGGAAACATCCCCCGCACATCCCCGCCATTAACCCAGATCCCGATCGCCAGCGCAGCCGTTGCCTCAAGCAACCTCGCCCGTCGAAGCCCGCCCGCGTGCACCGGCTCACACCCCAGGTCCCGCACCAGCTCGCCTACCAGATCCAGCGCAGCCGCGTCGTCACCGCAGATCGGCACCCCAAGCCCGTGAGGTGCGTCCTGCCACACCGTCTCCGCGGCAAGGTTGAACGCCTTGACAACGCGGGCCTGCGGCACCGCCCGGCTGATCGCCTCCGCCATCGCCGGCTCGTCCAGCGTGAAGTCCTGGTGATTCACCGCGTTCGTGCAGTCGATCAGGATCTGACCGGGCTCAAGCTCCAAACCGCTGACCACCGCCACCGCCACCTCAGCAGGTACGGCGAGCAGCACGACCTCGCCGTACTCCATTGCCTCCTGCAAACTTCCCGCCCGGGCCCCGATCCGCCTCGCCAACTCCCCCGCCCGCTCCCGCGAGCGTCCACCGATCATCACGTCGTGACCGGCCTTGATCCATCGACCAGCCAATGCTTCGGCCATCAGGCCATTTCCAAGAGTTCCTATCCGCATGCCTCGACGGTAGGCAATCCGATACACACCTCCAGGTACCTAACGGCCCAGGCAGAATGGACCCGTGGAGCCGAGATTCTTCGCCGACTGCCAGGCCCGCGTCGCCATCGACGTGATCGGCGGCCGCTGGCAGATGGTCGTCCTCTATTCGCTCGCCCACGGCCCCGCCCGCCCGGGCGAGCTCCGTGAGCAGATCGGCGGCATCAGCCAGAAGGTCCTCACCGAGACGCTCCGCCGGCTCGAACACAACGGCCTGGTACGACGTGATCGCTACGCCGAGGCCCCACCCAGGGTCGAATACTCGCTGACCACGGCCGGTGAAGGACTCCTCGTCCCGCTCCGGGCCCTCGGCGACTGGGCGGCCGAGTACGCCGACCAGATCCCGACCGGAAAGATTCCGTAAACGGGGTGCGCGACAGTACTGGAGTCAGCCCGATTCCAGGAGGTCCAGCTCATGTTCACGCTCACCCAGGCCATCGACGCACCGCCCACCGAGGTCTCCCGCGCCTTCACCGAGCCGGAGCCGTTCGCGGCGTGGTTCGTCGCCGACGGGTTCACCACGCCGAGTGACCGGGTCAGCATCGACGCCCGTACCGACGGCCAGATCTCAGCCGTCTTCGTCGGCGCGGGTGACGTCGAGGTGCCGTTCACCGTCCGCTTCGGCGAGTTCGACCTCCCGCGCGGCGTCGTCCTGCGCTTCGACGAGCCGGCCGAGGAGATCACGATCAAGTTCGAGGACCTCGGCGACGGCCGGACCCGGCTCGACTACCGCAGCGAGGGCCTGCCCGCCGACCACGAACCGGTCACCAAGTCCGGCGTCGCCCATATGCTCGGCGAAATGGCGTCGTACTTCACCCGCTAGCCCCCGTGGCCGGTCCAGCACCCGGCCCGATCCGGAGGGGCCTCCGCAACGTGGCTAGGATCTCCTCCATGACATCTTCCGAATCCACCGAGCGCCCCTACGCTGCCTTCCCGGTACGGATCGGCCTCCAGGTCCAGCCCCAGCACGCCCAGTACGCCGACATCCGGCGGACGGTCGCGGCGGCCGAGGAGATCGGCGTGGACACGATCTTCAACTGGGATCACTTCTACCCTCTCAGCGGTGAGCCCGAGGGCCTGCACTTCGAGTGCTGGACCATGCTGGCCGCCTGGGCCGAGGCGACCGAGCGGGTCGAGATCGGTGCCCTGGTCACCTGTAACTCCTACCGCAACCCCGACCTGCTGGCCGACATGGCCCGCACGGTCGACCACATCTCGGACGGCCGGCTGATCTTCGGCATCGGTTCCGGCTGGTTCGAGAAGGACTACGACGAGTACGGCTACGAGTTCGGCACCGCGGGCGGCCGGCTGGACGCCCTCGGCGAGGCCCTGCCGCGGATCGAGCGCCGCTGGGAGAAGCTGAACCCGAAGCCGACCCGGGACATCCCGGTGCTGATCGGCGGCGGCGGCGAGAAGAAGACGCTGAAGCTGGTCGCGAAGCACGCGAACATCTGGCACGGCTTCGGTGACGCCGAGACGATCGCGCACAAGCACGCCGTACTGGACGAGCACTGCAAGACGATCGGCCGCGACCCGGGCGAGATCGAGCGCTCGGTCGCCGTCGGCGACAAGAGCCCCGAGCAGGTCGGCAAGTCGCTGCTCGACGTCGGCACCCGGCTCTTCACCGTCCACTCCTCCGGCCCGGACTACGACCTCGGTCTGCTCCGCGAGTGGGTCAGCTGGCGGGACGAGATCAACGCGAAGTAGGACCGTACGGCGGGGTGACGGTCCCTGGGCCGTCACCCCGCCGGTCCGGCTAGGATTTCCGCCATGTCTACGTTGCCTTCGAACGGTTCGGTGCGGCCTATCACCCGGTGGGGTGAGGACGTGATGCATCGGGTCAACAAGCCCGTGACCGACTTCGGGGACGAGCTGCAGACGCTGGTCGCCGACATGGTCGCGACGATGAACGCGGCCGAGGGCGTCGGCCTGGCCGCGAACCAGGTCGGTGTGGACCTGCAGCTGTTCGTCTTCGACTGCCCGGACAAGGACGGCAACCGGGTCCAGGGCGTCGTCTGCAACCCGCAGATCGAGCTCCCGGAAGGCAAGGACCGGCACCTGGACGAGGGTGACGAGGGCTGTCTGTCCCTCCCCGGCGCGTTCACCAAGTGCGCCCGCCCCGACTTCGCCCGCGTCACCGGCGTCGACCAGCACGGCGAGCCCGTCGCCTTCGAGGGCAACGGCCTGCTCGCCCGCTGCCTCCAGCACGAGACCGACCACACCCAGGGCACGGTCTTCGGCGACCGCATCTCCCGCAAGTACCGCAAGCGCCTGTTCGGCGAGGCCGAGGAACTGGCCCCCGACTACCCGGACGACTGGCCGGTCTCCCCGATGGTCGAGCACGAGGACGAGCACGAGGACACCCCCGCGACCTGACGGTCTACCAGCGGACCGACTACCAGCGGACCGACTACCAGCGGACCGACTACCAGCGGACGGGCTACCAGCGGACGGGCTACCAGCGCGCCTTCTCGAGGTCGGCAAGGATCGTCTCGACGGTCTGCTCCGGGGTCTGACCGGTGGTGTCGAGCCACAGACCCCGGCGCGGGATGTCCTCCAGCCCGGCCTGCAACGCCCGTACGCCGTCCTCCAGCGAGTCTCCCCAGTCCCGGTAGGAGTTGTTGCCGCCGCGCCCGATCTCCCGTTCGACGATCGACTCCACGGACGGGATAAGGACCACAAGGTATGGCGTGATGTCGTGCAACCGGCTGAACCAGCGTTCGACGTGCCCACCGAGGATGATGTCGCTGCAGACGAAGTCGAACCCGGCGTCCGCGTAGTGCTGCGCTACCAGCGCGGTCGCGTCGTACCGCAGCTCCAATTGGCGCACAGCCTCCGCCGACGGCTCCGGCGTCATGACCTCGGCTCCCGCGACGACGCCGACGTAGAACACGTCCCCGTCGAGGGTGGCCGCCGGTGGGCCGAGGCGCGCGGCCAGGAGCGGCGCGATCGTCGATTTCCCGGCTGCCTGCATGCCGGTGACCAGGATTACTTTCGGGCTGCGTTCCATGCCTCCGCCGTGAGTCGGTAGATGGTGGCGTCGAACGGAACGCCGTCCTCCTCCAGCACCGTCTCCTGGTCGAAGCTCATCCCGAGCCGGCGCATGACCGCGATGCTACGGGCGTTGGGCGTATCGGTCACCGAGATTACGTGCGGCAGCCCCATCGCGGTGAACCCGTGCTCCAGCCAGGACGCCGCGGCCTCGGTCGCGTACCCATGACCCCAGTACTCCCGGGCCAGTCGCCAGCCGATCTCGAAGTCCGGGAACCACGGCGTGTGCTGCAACCCGCACGCGCCAAGGAACGCCCCGTCGGCTCGACGCTCGATCGCCAGGAACCCGGTGCCGTCCTTGGCATACCGCTCGTTCACCCCTTCGGCGATCTCGTCCGCCTGCTCGCGACTCAGCAGTTGCTCACCGAGGTACTTCATCACCTCGGGATCCGTGTTGAGCGCGGCCCACGGCTCCAGGTCCTCTTCGCGGAACGGGCGCAGCAGCAGGCGTTCCGTCGTACGCATGGGTCCCCCTCAGCGTCGGGTCGCGTAGAACGCGACTGCTGCCGACGATGCCACGTTCAGGGAGTCGACGCCGCCCGCCATCGGAATCCGCACGGTCAGGTCGGCCTTTTCGAGCACGTGCGGCTTGAGCCCGTGCCCCTCGGTCCCGAAGATCAACGCCAGCCGGTCATCACGGCGCGCGGCAAGGTCGTCGAGCGTGATCGAGTCGTCGGTGAGCGCGAACGCGGCAGCCGTGAACCCGTTGTCCTGCAGTACGGCGAGATCCCCGGGCCAGCTCTCCAGCCGGGTCCACGGCACCTGGAAGACCGTGCCCATCGAGACCTTGATCGAACGCCGGTACAGCGGATCCGCACACGTCGGCGTCACGAGCACCAGCTCCACGCCCATCGCGGCCGCCGCCCGGAACCCAGCTCCAACGTTGGTGTGATCCACGATGTCGTCGAAGATCGCGATACGACTGATGTTCTCCGTCAGCAACTCGCCCAGTGGCACCGCAGGACGGCGGCGGTAGGACGCCAGCGCACCACGGTGGACATGGAACCCGGTGACCTGCTCGGCCAGCTCCTCGGAGACGACGTACACCGGGGTGTCGGGCCACTTCTCCAGCACGTCCTGCAGCGAGTCCAGCCAGCGCGGCGCGAGCAGGAACGAGCGTGGTTCATACCCGGCATCCGCGGCGCGACGGATCACCTTGTCGCCCTCGGCAATGAACAGCCCGTGCTCTTCCTCCAGCAACCGCCGGAGATTCACCTCCCGCAACTGCACGTAGTCCGCGAGGCGTGGATCCGCCGGATCCTCCAACGGGACCTTCATCGTGCCTGCGCAGCCACGTCGACCACGTTGCCGATGACAACGATCGCGGGAGCACCGACACCGGCCTCGGCCATCGTGGACGCGATACCGGCCAGGTCCGACGTCACCATCCGCTGCCCCGGAAGGGTGCCGTCGGCAATCGCCGCGGCCGGAGTCGTCGCCGGCCGACCGGCCCCGATCAGGCGCTCGGTGATGGCCGGCAGGTTCTCGACCGCCATCAACAGCACCAGCGTCCCGTGCAACTGCGCCAGCGCGTCCCAGTTGATCAAGGAGTCCGGATGCGACGGCGGGATATGCCCTGACACCACGGTGAATTCATGCGTCACGCCGCGATGCGTGACCGGGATCCCGGACACCGCCGGCACCGAGATCGAGCTCGTGATCCCCGGCACCACCGTCCACGGGACACCGGCCTCGGCGCAGGCGAGCGCCTCCTCGAAGCCTCGGCCGAACACGTACGGGTCGCCGCCCTTCAGCCGTACGACGACCTTCCCCTGCCGCCCGCGATCAACCAGGATCCGGTTGATCTCCTCCTGCTGCGCGGCCCGCCCCCGCGGCAGCTTGGCCGCGTCGAACAGCTCGACGTCGGGGTGCAGCTCATCCAGCAACGGCTGCGGTGCGAGCCGGTCCGCCACCACCACGTCCGCCTCGGCCAGCAACCGCCGCCCGCGAACCGTGATCAGGTCCGGATCGCCGGGTCCACCACCGACGAGGTACACGCCCGGGCGCTTCTCGACCTCCCGGGCGCCCAACTCCCCCGTCCGCAGCCCTTCCAGGATCGCGTCCCGGACCGCGGCCGAACGCCGGTGATCGCCGCCACCGAGGACGCCGATCGTCACGTTGTCGTGCTGCCCGGACGCGGGGGTCCACGCGGTCGCGCGCGCACGATCGTCTGACCGGACGCAGAAGATCCGCCGCTCCTCGGCCTCCGCCGAGACCTGGTCGTTCACCGCGGCATCGTCGGTCGCGACCACGACGTACCAGGCGCGATCGAGATCGCCGTCCTCGTAGCCGCGCTCGAACCAGGTCAGCGACGGGTTGGCGAGGAGGCCCTCGATCGTCGGAGTGATCGAGGGTGAGATCAGGTCGATCTGGGCGCCGGACTCGAGCAGCCGGGGCAGGCGGCGCTGAGCGACTCCCCCGCCGCCGACGACGACCACGCGCCGGCCGTCGAGGACGAGTCCGGACAGGTACTGACTTGTCACGAGTCGATCCCGGCCGACTCGAAGGTCGCCATCTCGGCGAGCGCCCGGACCGCACAGGTCAGGATCGGATACGCGAGTACCGCCCCCGTCCCCTCGCCCAGGCGGAGGTCGAGGTCGACCAGGGGCTGGAGGCCGAGGGTCTTGAGCGCGATCGCGTGTCCCGGCTCGGCGGAACGGTGGCCGGCGACGCAGTAGTCCATCACCGCCGGGTGGAACGCCTGCGCGACCAGGGCGGCCGCTCCCGCGATCACGCCGTCCAGGATTACTGGCACCTTGTTGGCTGCCCCGCCGAGGATGTACCCGGCCAGGGCCGCGTGTTCGAGGCCGCCGTACGCCTGGAGCGCCTTCAGCGGGTCCGAAGCCGGTACGTCGTGCAGCGCGAGAGCGGACCGTACGATCGCGGTCTTGTGGGCCAGGGTCGCGTCGTCGATGCCGGTGCCGCGGCCGGTAACGGCGTCCGCGGTAGAGCCGGTGAACGTGGCGATCAGGGCGGCGCTCGCAGTCGTGTTCGCGATCCCCATGTCGCCCGTGAGGAGGCAGCGGTAGCCGTCGGCGACCAGCGTGTCGGCGAGATTGAAGCCGACCGCGATCGCCGCGCGGGCCTCGTCCTCGGTGAGCGCGGGCTCGGTCGACAGGTCGCGCGTACCGGGGCGCACCTTCGCGTGGACGATGTCCAGCTCGTCGACCGGCGTGGCCACCCCGACGTCGACGACGCGGACGTCGACGCGGTTGTTGGTCGCGAACGCGTTGACCGCGGCACCGCCGGCGGCGAAGTTCGCCAGCATCGCGGCAGTCACCTCCTGCGGCCAGGGCGACACGCCCTGCGCGTGTACGCCGTGATCGGCGGCGAACACCGTGACCACAGCCGGCGCGGGCACCGCAGGCGGACAGGTGCCGGTCATCCCGGCGACCCGGACGGACAGCTCCTCCAGTACGCCGAGGGAACCGGCCGGTTTCGTCAGCCCGGCCTGCCGTTCGGTCGCGGCGCGCATCGCCACCTCGTCCGCCGGCCCGATCCGGTCCAGGTACTCCTCCACCGCGCTCCTCCAAGTCCGTTCGCGATCCTGCCTGCGGATCGACTGCCTGGCGATCCACTGCCTGACGATCCACTGCCCGAGGATCCACTGCCTGACGATCCACTGCCCGACGATCTTCGCATCCCCTGACCCCTGCCCCGGGACGGATCCGGTTCCGGTGGACAGTAATGTCGGAATCACCACACGTCGCGAGATCCCGGAGGATCACAGATGTCGCTCGATCGACCCGTCGCCCCGGACCCGTACGAATTGCTCCCGAAGGCGGGTTCCTTCACCGTCACCAGCTCGGATGTCGCCGACGGCGAGCAGCTGTCCGACGACCACGCCTTCGCCGGCGGGAACCAGTCCCCGCAGCTGAGCTGGTCCGGCTTCCCCGCCGAGACCAAGGCGTTCGTCGTGACCTGCTTCGACCCGGACGCGCCGGTGCCCTCGGGCTTCTGGCACTGGGTCCTGGTCAACCTCCCGGCCACCGTCACCGAGCTCCCCGCCAACGCGGGCGCGACCGACCGCCTCGAGAACGGCGCCTTCCACGTCCGCAACGACTTCGGCACCAAGAACTTCGGTGGCGCCGCCCCGCCGGCGGGTGACCAGGTCCACCGGTACTACTTCGTCGTCCACGCCATCGACGTAGAGGCCCTGGATGTGGATGCCGACGCCACCCCGGCGGTCGTCAGCTTCAACCTGGCGTTCCACACGCTGGCCCGCGCGATCATCACCCCGACCTACCAGGTCGCGGAGTAGTCCTCCCCGTGTCGTCCAGTTACCTTTCCCCATCGGCGCTCGTCATGGTCATGACGGTGAATGGTCGAGGGAGGTAACTGGATGACCACGGATGACGGGTTGGCTCGCGCTTTCGAGGATCAGCGGGAGCGGCTGGTGTCGGTGGCCTACCGGATGCTCGGATCCCGGGCTGATGCGGAGGACGCCGTACAAGAGGCCTGGTTGCGGCTCGCGCGGCAGGATGCGGGCGCCATCGACAACCTCTCCGGCTGGCTGACGACCGTGGTCGGCCGCGTGTGCATCGACGTACTGCGGTCCCGCAAAACCCGGCCGGAGGCGTCGTACGACGACCAACTGCCTGACCTCGTGATCCTCGAGGACGGTCCCGAGGAGGACGCCGTACTCGCGGAATCCGTCGGCCTAGCGCTGCTGGTGGTGCTCGACACACTCGGGCCGAGTGAGCGGCTGGCGTTCGTACTGCATGACATGTTTGCCGTGCCGTTCGCGGAGATCGGCCAGATCATCGGCAAGTCCGCGGACGCGACCAAGATGCTCGCCAGCCGTGCCCGGCGGAAGGTCCAAGGCACCGACCGGCCGGCGGACGAACCGCAAAAGCGGGCCGTTGTCGACGCCTTCCTGGCTGCCGCCCGGAGCGGGGACTTCGAGGAACTGCTCCGGTTGCTCGACCCCGAGGTGACCTGGCACTCGCACACCCGCCGCGGCCTCGTCGTCAGGCAGGGCGCGGAAGAGATCGCGACCACGGCCCTGCGCGGCGCTCGCTCCTCGGTGGACATGCGCGCGGCGGTAGTGAACGGTCTGCCAGGTGTCGCGACGTACGCCGCGAACGGGCGGCTGGTCGGGGTCATGGCATGCACGGTGGTGGACGGCCGGATCGTCGCGGTCGAGTCCACCAGCGACCCCGAGCGGCTGGCGGCGATGGGCGCTGTTACGTCTTGAGGATTCTTCTCGTCCAAGTAGGTGAAAGCCTCAACCGACGAAGGAGATTCTGATGGATGCCAGGCTCAACCCGTTCGCTACGGAGTTCGGCCCGAAGTTCGGGAAGCAACTGGTACTGGCCGACAAGGCGATCGCCGGCTCGGAGTTGCCAACGGCAACGGCCGAGCTGATCAGGATTCGTGCGAGCCAGATCAACGGCTGCGGTGGTTGCCTCGACATGCACGTCAAGGAGGCGGCGCACGCCGGTGAGAGCGCCGTACGACTCAGTCTGGTCGCGGCGTGGCGCGAGACAACGGTCTTCACCGAGGCCGAGCGGGCTGCGCTGGAACTCACCGAGGAAGGCACCCGGTTGGCCGACTCCCGCGGCATCACCGACGATGTCTGGGCGCGCGCCGCCAAGCACTACGACGACGAGCAACTGATGGCTATCGTCTCGCTGATCGCCCTCATCAACGCGTTCAACCGGCTGATGGTGATGACGCAGCAGCGCGGCGGCGACTACCAGGTCGGGCAGCTCAGTCTTTGATTGCCGTGATGATCCAGGCTCGGGAGTCGAACCAGACTCCGTCCGGCTGCTCGCGTTCAGCCAGTACGGCGAGCAGCCGGTCAAAGGCACGGTCATCCGCATCGCCGGCCATACCCAGCCCGCGGATCGCATCGGAAGCTGTTTGGGCGTCCGCACCGTAGTAGACCGGCTCGCGCACCTCGGTCAGTTCCATGTCGATGAAGCCCGCTGCGGTGAGCAGACCTTGCGCCGTCGCCGGATCCGCGAGCGAGAATGCGCCGCCCTCGATGGGATCCGGGGGTGCGCCGGTGAGCGCTTCGCGGATGACCGTCACCCATTCCTGGTACTTCGACTCCTGCCAGACCAGCTGCACCAGCCGCGCGCCCGGACGCAACGCTCGCGCGATGTTGCTGAACGCAACTTCTGGGTCGCCGAAGAACATCGTCCCGAAGCGACTCACGCCCAACGAGAACTCCCCCGCTGGGAACGGATGGGTCTGGACGTCGGCCTGCTCGAACCGGGCGTTCGGCACGTCCTTACTCAGCTGCCGGGCGGTCGCGATCATCTCCACGGAGACATCAACGCCGACCGCGCTGCCACGGACAGCCCGCCCAGCTGCCTCGCGAGTGGTGAGACCGGTACCGCAACCGACGTCGAGCACCTGATCATCAGGCCTAACAGCCATCGCCGCGACCAGCTGCTGGTGATACCGGCTCAACTCAGCGTCGTAATCGAAGGCGTTGTCCACGTCACCGACGCTAGGGCACCCGGCGGTTGGTGAAAAGCAACAATCACCGATCAAGCCCATCGCCAACCACGATCACCCCTCCGGCAACTCACCGGTCTGAGCCCATTTCGTGATCTTGTAGGCCAGGCTGTCCGGAGGTGGCGGGTCGCCGCTCAACTCGCTCGACGTCATCTTGGGCACGCGCTGGAACCGGACGACCTGACCGTCTCGACGGTAGATCTCGAGGAAGGCCCCCAGCGGTCTGTAGTCGAAGCGCGCGTGATCCACGTCCTGCCTCGCCAACCGCGCGCTTTTGAACAGCCCTCTGATCAGCAACTCGTCCTTGGTGAAGCGCACCTCGTCAAGGATCGCCGCGAACAACGGGATCATGGCAACCGGCACGGCCAGCCAGAACCCGGCATCGATGAATCCAGCAACCACCGCGGCGAGCGGCGGAATGCACAGCAAGACCCGCACCAGCCAGTGACTTCGAAAACTACGAACCTCCACCCACTCATCCTGTCACTCCGTGGCGGGGGTCGGAACTCGTTGCCAGGCGAGGGCGAGGAGAACGGCCGCCACAGTGCCGACCAACCCGAACCAGCCAACGGCATTCACGGCATCGGTCCGGTCCGCCAGTAGGCCGGCGAACAAGGGGCTGACCCCCGTCGCGGTGGTCAACCCGCTGTTCGACATCCCGATCGCCTGCCCGCGCCGCTCGTCCGGGAGCATCATCGTCATCGACGTCGTCGTCTGCATCACCACGACCGTCCCGAACGCACCCGCCAGTACGAACATCACGATCGACACCGCCAGCCCGGGCCGCAACAAACAGACCGCCACCGGCACCGCCGACGCGATCGACAACGGCCCGAGCAGGCCGGACCGCTTCTCCTCCGGCACGAACTTGCTGAACAAGAACGCGCCAACCACACTGCCGAACGGATCCGCAGCCAGAATCAACCCGACCACCACGGACCCGCCTCCGAAGACAGCGGCGTACGGCGCAGCCATCCCCTCGTACACCGCGACGAGAGCCATCAACCACAACATCAGGACCAGCGTCCGCATCCCACGATCCGCGAACAGCAGCCCCCACGACTCACCCGCCGACGCCCGCCAAGACCGTCGTACGCCGGTGTGTTCGAAGGCCGCTCGATCCGCGGCCGGACGGGCCGTCAGCCGGATCCGGATCAGGATCGCGGAGCCGAAGAAGGTGAGTGCGTCGAGCGCGAGTACGACGTACGGATTGAACAGCGCGATCAGCAGACCACCACCCGCGAACCCGGCCATCTGCGCGGACTGGATCGTGATGCTGCGGATCGCCATCCCGGTCGCGAACCGCTCCTTGCCGAGCACGTCCGGCAGCACCGCGAGCTGCGCCGACTTGAACACCGGCTGCAGCAACGACACGATCCCGACCAGCACACACAACGACCAGAACGGCATCACCGGCAACGCGACCAGCAGGATCAGACAGCCGCGCAACACATCGACCGCGAAGATCAACTCCCGCCGAGGGAACCGATCCGCCAGCCCGGTCAGGAAGATCCCACCGAGCAACGACGGTACGAACGTCAACGCATACGTCAGCCCGGTCAGCGCCGCCGAGCCCGTGTCGTTGAACACCAGCACCGACAACGCAACCCGGGCCAACTGATCCCCGGCCACCGACTGCAGTTCCGCCAGCCACATCGCCCGGAACTCAGCGACCCGAAAGACCTCCCGATACCCCACCCCAGCAGCCATAAAGCGGACCATAGGCACCCACAGGTCCGCGGGCAGAACTATTCGAGCGAGGTCGAACCTTCAGCGCGTAATGGTCGCCAGCCAGGCCGATGCACCATCCTCGTGGAAGCGCGTCTCGACTCTCGTCGACTCGATCGCGGTGATACTCCAGCCGTCCGCGAACGCTGCTGTCAGCTCGTCCTTGGCGACAGGATGCGGTCCGACATCGGGCCCTTCGTCACTGAAGCAGAGCACGTAGAGAGTCCCGCCGGGTGCGACGACGCTCGCCAAACTGTCGACGTACGGCCGCCGCTCATCGATCCCGAACGTATGAAACAACGCGCTGTCCAGCACCGTGTCGAACGTCCGGCCCAGCTTCTCGAGCTGCAACGCGTCGGCGTACGCAAACTCGACGGTGAGCCCCAGCTCCTCAGCCTTCACCCGAGCCCTGGCCAGTGCCGTCTCCGCAACGTCCACGCCAAGGACCGACAACCCCAACGAGGCAAGGTGCAGCGCGTTGTCCCCACTCCCACACCCCGCATCAAGCACAGCCCCCGTGAACCCACCTGCTGCCGCCAGCCGCACAACCGCCGACTGAGGCTCCCCCACCTCCCAAGGCGCCGGCCCATCCGCGTACGACGCATCCCAAGGCACCCCGGTCATCCGCTCATGACTAGTAGGCACGCGCCCACCAAAGGGGTCTCTAGCTGACTCCGCCACGTTCTCTCCTTCCCCAGGCGCCCATCGTTACTCCGGACGGCACGCCTTGGCTACAGCATCCTGCCGTGCGAAAGAGGGCAGAATCGACCGATGGAGATGCTGACGACTCGGCGACTCGAACTGGCGCCATACGAACTGGCTCGTGATCTCGACGCCTTGCACGAGATGTTCGCCGACGAGGAATGGGCACGGGGTGGGTACTCGACACCGAGCCGCAGCGTGGCTGAGACCGTCGATCGGCTGGAGCAGGAGTACGGGGACAACGGTGGGTGGACCTGGGTGCTGCGCCTTCGGCCTGACGATGCCGCCATCGGTTTGATCGGGGTCTTCTCCGACCAGGGCACCACGGTCCGCGGGCTGAGCTGGTACCTCCACCGCGACCACTGGGGCGCCGGTCTCATGAGCGAAGCGGCCCGGGCGGTGGTCGATCACCTCCTGGCTCAACCCGCCATCACCGGCGTCGAAGCCTGGATCGATTCGCGCAACGTCCGCTCGATCGGAGTCGCCCGCCACGCCGGCCTCGACCTCGTCGGCCGCCTCCCCCGAACCCATCCCGGCGAGATCGCCCAATCAGTCATCATGGCCTGCGCCGCGAACCCGGTGGACCCGACGACGTTCGCGATTCATCCCGTCCTCCGCGTCCGCGACGTACCGACAACCGTCGAACTCCTGCGCGATCTGCTCGGACTACATCTCGCCTTCCAACTGGGCGACCCCGAGCCCACCTTCGCCCGCCTCGACCTCACCCCCTGGAGCGGCGGCAGCGGCCTCGACCTGCAACACACAACCGCCGACATCACCCCAACAACCCTCACCCTCGAAGTCGGCACCCTCGTCGACCCCCTGTACGCCGCAGCCCTCTCCGCCGGCCTAACCAACTCCACCCCGCCGACCGACACCCCCTGGTACCGCCGAACCACCACCCTCGTCCTATCGGACGGCCACCACCTCACCATCTCAGGCCCCCTGCCGCAGTAACGCAGTCGTCGGTGCCAGCCAGCTCCAAGCAACGGCCGTCGGCCGCGCCAGCCAGCTCCAAGCAACGGCCGTCGGCCGTGCCAGCCAGCTCCAAGCAACGACTGTCGGTCGTGCCAGCTAGCCTCAGGCAACGACTGTCGGTCGTGCCAGCTAGCTTCAGGAGACATGGATGCTCCGTGGACCATGGCGCTGGCAACCGTCGCCGAGCGGCTGAACGGCAGTCGCATTGAGTGGATGCTCCTCGGCAGCGCGGCAACCGCGCTCCATGGTGCTGCCATCGTCCCAGGCGATATCGACATCGCCATCCGCGCAGCCGACGACGTAGCCCGAGCCGCGACCGTCCTACCGACGCCAGAGCTGGCTGAGCCGAGCTCGGCGGTAGTGCAGGACGCCACAGCCAGCCCTTCACTGTGGTTCAGCACAACGACGCAACCGACACTCCAGTTCGGCGACGCCGGCGAACGCTGGACCTTCGGGCGATGGATCGTTGGCAGCGTCAAGGTCGAACTGGCGCACATCGACGCACCCGCCGTAGCCACCTTGATGATCGAGACCCGCGCACCCCTCGTCTGGCACGAGCGCGAAACCCTGACCTGCCACGGACAACCCATCCCAACCGTCCCGATCGAGGTCCAACTCGCCACCATGATCTCCCGGCGCCAGGACGCCCGCATCGACGCAACCATCACCGCCATCGACCCAACCCAACTCAACCTGCCGCTCCTGCACCGCGCGATCGCCGACAAACAATCAGAGTTCCCCAACATGACAGTCCCCGACTCACTACAACACCTCCTGAGCAGGTCGAGACACGGGAGGTGACACTCATGCAATGGCGCCGCGCGACCCCCACAGACGCAGTCCTGCTGGCCGACCTAGCGAGCACAACGTCGGGAACCGCGTTCAGCCCGGCCTCGGATTTCCTACCGCTCCTGGCACGTCGAGATCGCCGATCCGGGCCTGGCCACGGAGGCTGCAGTAGCCGTCCTTCGACCTGCCAGTGGTCATAGTCGCGGTACGGCGCATGGTGGACCCGCGACGACTCGACCCTCGACCGGTTCGCCGAGATCAGTCGCCTCATCCAACTGGCGAACTCGACGCCCGGCCTGAGCATCCTGCAGATCGCCCTATCTACTGAGCGGTCAGCCGACGCAGATCAGCTCCGTGCCTTGGGGTTCGACCGCGCCTTCCCTTTGTGGACGATGGTTCACGACAACAAGACCTGGCCTCGTGTTCAACCAGACCTGCCAGCCCCGCTGCGCTACGGCCGCTGGTCCGACGAGGTGCTGTCCGAGTTCCAGACGGCGTACGAACAGGCCTACCGCGACCAACGCCCCGTTGAACCACACACCGCAGAAGCCTGGGAGCGCCTGACCGCTTCCGACTCGTTCGCCACCGATCTCGCCACCCTGGCAGTAGCTCCTGATGGCCAAGTCGCAGGATTCGCTCTCGGCTTCATCCAGGACCACGGCGGAATCGAACTAGGCCCGATCGGCACCATCCCGGCTTGGCGCACGCGCGGCATCTCCTCTGCCCTGTTGGCATCGGTCCTCCTGCTCTGCCGCGAGACCCGATCAGGCCCCATCACCCTGACCGTCGACGGCGAAAGCCCGACCCGCGCCCAGCACCTCTACCTGCTACACGGATTCCAGGTCACCCAGCGCCTCACCACCCACCAACTGCGGCTGCCCTAAGAACTGTGCAGGCAAGTCCCGAGGGTCGTCCGCCGATTTCACGCGTACGGCGCCTGGTAGGCCCGCGACAGCTCGGCCCTCGACCGGTTCAGCGAGATAGGCGCCCGCCGGTGCCCGTGCCAGTACTGGCGCTCCGGGTAGGCGCGCGGCGCGTGCCCGCACCCCGGAATCCCGCGCCGCTGTCAGAACGGAGGAGGCTCGAGGTAGGCAGCCTGCTCGCTAGGAGGCATCGGTAGGGCACCGCGAGGGTGGCGCTTGGCTGCGTCATTCCCGACCGCCTCATTCCCGGCTGGGTGACTTCCGGCTGCGTGGTTCCCGGCTGTGCGGGGTTCCGCGGTGTGGGTTCTTGCTATGTGGGGTTTCGGCGTAGGGGTTGGTTCGGTGGATGGTGGTTGGGTGAGGGGGCCGCGGGCGGGTGGCACGGTGGTGTAGCGGTGGCCGGTGGGGGTGGTGAGGGTGATGGAGCCGTCGGGGTGGCTGGTGGTGGTCCAGCCCCAGGCGGGGGTGTCTTTGATGACGTGGTGGTATTCGCAGTACGGCGCCAATCCGGTAAGGCTCGTGGTGCCGGTGCGGGCGAAGGGTGTCGTGTGGTCGCGGTCGCAGTCTCGCGAGGTTCGGTTGCAGCCGGGCCAGGCACACACGGGGTGGCGAGCGAGCAGCGTCTCGGTGACCAGGACTCCGGGGTCATGGCGGGTGGTGGAGGCTTCGAGGACTGTGCCATTGGTGGGATCGGTGAGTAGCCGTCGCCAGGTGCCGTCAGCCGCGATGCGTCGTGCCATGTCGGCAGGGATCGGGCCGTAGCCGGTCAGCTCGGCCGGATCGTCGTCGAGGCCGAGCAGGGTGGACGCGGGTACTACGACTTCGATGTGGGGGCGGCGCCGATGCTGATCCGGCAACCGCCTGCCGAGCCAGTCCAGACCGTTGTGCAGGATCTGCTCGAACAGATCCGCGGCCACATCCGCCCGCCGCTGCTCGACACTGCGCCCGTCCCGACCCACCGCCTCCTCGCCACCACCACCATGCGCACCGCCAACGTCGTGTTCAGCACCGTCACCACTCACAACATCTGCACCTTTGGAAGCAGTGCTGCATCCACTGGACCAGGCCTGCGTCGCGGAGTCGCCGCCGATCGAGCCGACGTCGCGTGGCCCCGCGCTGGAGACGGGTCCGACAATGTCCTGTTCCCGGTTGACCGGGGCCGGCAAGCGTGTGGTGGGGTTGGCGGCTTCGGCGTTGGCGGTGGTGAGGGCGGTCGTAGGGTTCATGGGTGTGGGGGTGTTGCGTTTGGCGAGGGTGGCCATGGCTTGGATGACGACCCACATCTGCTGGATCTTGTCGGAGGTGTGAACCACCCATAGGCCTGCCATACCGTCGGCCAGCGGGACGATCTTGCAGGTCCGCTCAGCTACGGCCGCACGATGCGCCTCGGCCGCCTCATGGATCGTGTGCTTGGCGACCTGACGGCGCAGCGATACCAGCAGGTTCTTGTGGGTCTGTTTCGCGGCACGCTTCAGCACATGCGCCTCGACAGCTTGCGCCGCCTCGTCGGACAGGTTGCTGGTCGCTTCGGAAATCGCCAGGGCCTTGCCCCAGGTCAGCGCCCCACACTTCAGGCCCGTGTACGTCGCCGACAATGTCGATGTCAGCCGCAATGCGGTCTCGACCCGCGGACCGACCGTGTTCGGCGACAGGCCCAGCGCCAAACCGATCTCGCCGTACCAGGACCGCTCGGGATCGATCGGGCGGCCTGACGAGTCCAGCTGGGTCGGGCGAGGCGACTCGCTATGCTCCGCCCGGCGCTGCCGGTAGAACGACGCCATCGCACTTGCTTTGATCGATTCCGCCCAACCACACAGGCGATTGGCCGCCTTCATCAGTTCGATCAGCGCCATCGGCGACATCGCCTGCGGCCGCGTCCCCTCCAACGCAGACGCCAGTGCACCACCAGGCGGCAGGAGCACCCAGTCCGGCGCCGCCTGACGCAGCATCTCCCGCTCCGCCGCGTCCTGCTCGACACCGTCCCACAACTCCCACTCGAGCCCATCAACGCGCGACACCCGATCCCGGCCCAGCAGCGCATCCAGCTCGGCATCCCACACATCTTGCTCACTCACGAACCGCGGGCCAGCGAGATCGCCAGGTTCCTCCGGCATATCAAGACCATCAGGAATGCCGAACTCCTCCGACACCGCACGATCATCCGACCAGGTGGAGTCACCGCATCGGCAATGTACGCGAGATTGCGAGGCCGGCGTGGCGGTGTCGGCGACGGCTGAACGACCACCACCACGCTCACTGACCAAGATCTCTCGCATGCACTAATATTAGAACACTTGTTCGATCAGGCCAAATCGACCAACCGGCCAACGTACAAGCACTCAGATCGTCAAGTGCTGCAGGTCGTCCGCGGAGTTCACTCGTACAGCGTTCTCGTCGGGTTGGGGTGGTTCGAAGTCGGCGAGGTGTTGATCGAGTACGGCGTCCGTGACGTCACGGCGGTGTGGATCCGCCTGGTTGGCGGCTCGTCGGCGACGGACGGTTGCGTGGTCCACATCGACGTAGATCAAGGTGAATCGAGCCCCCGCCGCCGCGGCCAGCGAACGCCAACCGTCGCGCAGGAAACGAGGTGAACTGGTGTCGTCAACAATCACCGACGTACCCGACGCAAGGAGCCCACGCACCTCATCCGAGGCGAGCTCATGGGTCCGGACCCACTCCTCGACCGGGATCCCGTCCCCACCCCACAACCCACGGCGTTCATTGATCTCGTCGAGACTCACGACCGTCGCACCCAACCGCGAGGCCAACACGCGCGCCACCGTGCTCTTCCCAGAGAACGACGTCCCACACAACACAACCAGCCTGATCACCAACGCATCCAACCGAACCACCCCCGCGGATGCAAGGCACAGGGAAACCCGTTGCCCGGCGCATCATCTCGCCGTAGCGTCGGCGGGCATGACAGCGGACGATCCGAAACAGATGGTCCGGCGCGGCTACGACGTACTGTCCACCAGGTACGACGAAGCAACCGGCGCGGACACCAAGTACCGAAGCTGGATCGACGAGCTGACCGCACGACTCGAGCCAGGTAGTCGCGTACTCGACGTCGGCTGCGGCAGCGGTGTCCCGATCGCCCGCGAACTCACCGCCGCCGGCCACCACGTCACCGGCGTCGACATCAGCGAGGTGCAGATCCAACGTGCGCGTGAACTCGTCCCGGCCGCCGAGTTCATCCGCGCCGACGCAACCACACTGGACTTCCCGCCCGAGTCCTTCGACGCGGTTGTCTCCCTCTACGCCCTGATCCACATCCCGCTGAACGAGCAACAGGACCTGCTCAAGAACATCGCCACGTGGCTCAAACCAGGCGGTTGGTTCCTCTGCACCACCGGCCACGGTGAATGGACCGGCACCGACGACAACTGGTTGGACGGCGGAGTCCCCATGTGGTGGAGCCACACCGACGCCACCACCAACAAAACTTGGCTAACCCAAGCCGGCCTGACCGTCACCCACCAATCCTTCATCCCCGAAGCCTCCACCGGCCACACCCTCTTCTGGACCCAACGCCCACCCAACCGCTGAACCCCGGCTCAGAACCGAGCGGCACGGCCTACTTGGTGGGCGGTCGGGTTGGGGTTATCTGGGTGGTTACTGAGTTTGAGTAGTAGGTGTCGCCCGGTTTTAGCGCCTTGTCCGGGTGGCCGTTGGCGTTGGTTTTGCCGGGACCGTCCTGGGTGACGACGATTCGGTCGCCAATGTACTGACCGTTCGCGGCGGAGATGATGATGTCGTGACGGTATCCGTTGTTGGCCAGGCCGATAGCGCGGCCGCGGCGGCCGTCGAGGGTGACGACGTCCTGCAGGAGCTGGATGCCCGGGATCTTGCGGGCGGCTTGGTACAGGGCTGCGCG
The DNA here is from genome assembly GCF_040680855.1 of Kribbella sp. NPDC051952. NCBI lineage: Bacteria > Bacillati > Actinomycetota > Actinomycetes > Propionibacteriales > Kribbellaceae > Kribbella > Kribbella sp. NPDC051952. The sequence continues at coordinate 86,854 of NZ_JBFAXQ010000022.1, read as the reverse complement.
GAGGTCGGCCGGGACGATTCCGGTGCTCAGCGCGGACGCGAGGTTCGCGAAGGCCCTTTGGTCGGGGGCGAGGCCTCCCATTCCCATCCCGGTGTCGTTCCGCAGCGAGGCGAGCAACGCGTCCGGGTCCCGTGGCTGGCGGGCGAGGAACTGCGGCGTCGCGACCATCCAGCTGGGTTTGCACAGGAACGGCGCAATCCGGCGCTCAGCCCCGGGAGCCGCGCTGATCGTCATGTCCCCGCAGGTCGTGCGGAAGATCTTCGGCTTCGCGACCTCGAACAGATCGGGAGCCTGCGTATGCGCGGCAACCCGGGCGGCCGGCGTCTCGAAGTCCACCTTGTAGTTCCGGATGTACCTGGTCACGTACTGGCTGTTGTCCACAGACGGGATCCATTTGTCGGACCGGCTGTACGTCGTCGCCCGCAGCTCCGGCGTGGTTCCGAACGGCGCGATGCTCGACCTCTGAACCGTGATCTGGCGGAACTGCCCGGGCGGAATCGGAGCATCCGGGTTGGCGCTGAGTTGGGCGGACGCGTTGGCAAGGAAGGTGCCGGCGTCGGCGACCGCACCGGGCACCTGACCGCTGTCGCGACCGATCACGTCAGCGACGAGGAGCCCACCGGCCAGCGTCAGCGCAAGCCCTCCAGCGAGGACCAGGCGCGATCTAGCGACTGGACGACGTACGGGCGCCGGATCCACCGGACGGCTGGCAAGGCGACGTACGGGCGCAAGCCGACGGCGGACAGGCGTGGGACTCAGCAGCCGCTCACGAGCCGCGGCCAGGACAGCGGGATCGGGGTCTTGTACGTCGTCGCGCACGCGCTTGAGCAGGTCGATCTCGGTCATGACAGGGTCTCCTGGAAGTCGGGTCCGAGGGCGGAGCGAAGGGCTCGACGCGCTCGGTGCAGGCGGGACCGCACGGTCCCGATGGGTAGGTCCAGTGCCGCAGCGATCTCGGCGTAGCTGAGGTCTTCCCAGGCGTAGAGCAGCAGTACGTCGCGCTCCGCCTGGCGCAATCCGGCCAGTACGCCGGTCAGCGCCCGCGACGCCGACTCCGCATCGATCCGCGCCGCGACCCCCGTGGACAGCGAGTCGTCGTGCCGATCGAGACCGGCCGGTTCCGCCCGGGAGTAGGCGCGGTACTGACGCACTTCGTCGCGCCGCCGCCGGTGTATCAGGTTGGTCGCGATCCCGTAGAGCCACGGCAGTGCGCTCTCGGACGTACCGGCGTACCGATGCCTGCGTTCGAATGCGATCAGGAACGTCTGGCCGAGCAGGTCGTCGGCCTCGGTACGGCCTAGCCGCCGGGCGACGTAGCGGTGGATGGTGACGGCGTACTGATCGAACAAGCGCGCAAACACCTCGCGCGCATCCCCACCCAGCGCTCTCTCGGGCCTAATCTCCGGCGAGTCTCTGGCCTGTTCCGTCGATCCGAGCGGCTCCGACAAGACAGCGGCGGGTGGGGCGGGGCCGGCCGGCACGGAGTCAACCGTGACGGGCTCGGCGTCGACGCGTAGAGGATGCATACCCGTTTCTGCCCGGTCGCCCGAATCCAGTTCCCGACCCCGCTCCCCCTCCGCACCACGGTCAGTCGGTGACCCAGTCCATGTGCTCGATCCAGTGCTCGAACAGGGCCCGATCTCCGAGCACTTCCAGGTTGGCAGCCTCGCTCAGCGGGCCGCGCCTGGTGAGCACGAGCAGTAGCTCGGCGCCCGGGCCGCGTACGGCGACGTCCGCCTTGGTGTGCGTCCGCTCGAGGACGACCTTGTCCGGCTCCCGGCGTGCCAGCCACTCCCCGGGCGCGTCGGTCGTGTGGAAGTGCAGGGTCTGGCCGTCGCCACGCATCGCCTCGGCGAAGTCCGGCCTGTTCTCCCAGTAACCGGCGGACGTCATGGTGTCGAGCCAGTCCTCGATGGCTGCGACGGCGGGCTCGGGCGCGAGCTTGTACGGCGTACCGGTGGCCGCAGCTGCGTCGGCGCTGTGCACACAAGCCTCGCCGAGCAGGCGACGTGACCAGAACTGCACGCCCGCTTCGGCGCCGGACGGATCCCATACTGGCGTGTCCTCGGAGACCGATTCGAAGGCCTGCTTCGCCTCAGCCGCTCCGGCGATCAGCCAGGCGCGCCACTCGGCCGAATCGGTCGGACCCTTGGCTTGCCGGGCGAAGGCCTGGCTCGGATCGGTCATCCGCTCGCCCACGAGCATCGTCACCATGCGCTGGGTCGCACCGACATGGTCGACAAGATCAAGGAGCGTCCACTTCGGGCAAGTCGGTACCGGGGCAGACGCGTCCTTGCCGTCCACCCAATCGGCGAACGTGTTCGTCTGTTCGACAACCGCGTTCAAATACGCGGACGTGTCCATCGTCGTACCTCCATATGCGTCACTGATGCCTGGTGAAGAAGGTAACCGTTCCATAGGCCAGATCCCTCAAGCCTCGGCCGGCCGGTAGCGTAGCCAGACCACACCGGATCTGAATGGCGTCGCCGCGACCAGCTGGAGGCGGATGGGTCCGACGCCGTCGAGGATCCGCGGACCGGACGGCCACAGGTGCGGATTCACCCAGAACCAGAACTCGTCGACCAGGCCCTCCTGCGCCAAGGTGTCGGCCAGCTCCCCGCATCCGGAGATGATCAGGTTGCCCGGGTGCGACTTCTTGAGCTCGGGGATGGCCTGTACGACGTCGCCCTCGATCAGGGTGGCGTTCCATTCCAGGGACCCGGTCAGCGTCCGCGAGGCGACGTACTTCGGCATGCCGTTGATGCGCTCCGCGTAGTGGCCCATCAGCGGATCCTCGGCGAGGCTCGGCCAGACGGCCGCCAGCCCCTCGTACGTCTTCCGGCCGAGCAGCAGCGCATCAGCCAGGATCAGCTGCTCGAGCCCGGCGTCACCACTGTCGGCGTCGAACTCCAGCCAGTGCTCAGGCGTAGGCGCCTCGAAGGCCCCGTTGACGGTGATCTGGTTATGAACAATCACTTTTCCCATACCCAAAACGCTAAAAGCCGCCCTACCACCCCCGCATCGGTAGAACGACTGGCGCTAACCCACCACGCACGCCGATCTCAGGCAGCATCCGCAGGATGACGTTGAGATCTGGTCGACGTGATCACACCGGGCGGAGCACAGTCTGTCCCAGGAGCGCCCTGGGGATATCCCCGCGAGTTGCCGCTTCTCCCCCGCTCACACCACCAGACAACCGACATCACCAAGGGATATCCCCCCAAGTGCCCTCCGCCGTGGTGACGCCGGTGGAGATGGTGCCGACGGCCGATCCGCACACGCCGTACGCCGGGGGTTGGCGGCGGGGGGCCTGGTGGACTCCCCGCCGCCGGCCTGTTAGTCCTTGATGCCGGACTGGGTTACGCCTTGGATCAGGTAGCGCTGGAGGAAGGCGAAGATGAGGACCAACGGGAAGATCGAGACGGCAACCGCCATGAAGAGTTCATGGATGTTGATGGTCTGGGCGGTCACGAACGTGGACATCGCGACCTGCACCGTCCACGACGACGGATCCTGACCGATCACCAGCGGCCACAGGAACGAGTTCCAGTTGCCGATGAACGTGATCGCCGCCAGCGCCGCGAAGAACGGCAGCGAGTTCGGTACGACGATCCGCCAGAAGACCCCGAAGTACCCGGCCCCGTCCACCCGCGCGGCCTCCTCCAGTTCCTTGGGGAACCCGAGGAAGTACTGCCGGAACAGGAACGCCGCGAACCCACTGAACAACGTGGGAATGATCAGACCCCGCAACGACGACACCCACCCCAGCGACGACACCACGATGAAGCTGGGAATGAACGTGACCGCACCCGGGATCATCAGCGTCGCGACGATCGAGTAGAAGATCTTGTCCGCATGCCGATAAGGGATCCGGGCCAGCCCGTACCCCGCCATCGATGCCAACAGCAACTGTCCGGCCGTGCCCAGGATCCCCACCACGGCGGAGTTGTACAGCGCCCGCGCCATCGGCACCTGGGTGTCCTTGAACAGCTCGGAGATGTTCCCCCACTGCAGATGCGCCGGGAACAGGGTCCAGTCCGGAGCCGTGATGTCGCCCTCGGTGGACAGCGCGTTACGCAGGATCAGGTAGAACGGCAGCAGGAACAGCACCACCGCGATGAACAGCGCGATCCAGCGCAGCACCAGGCCGACCCGCCCGAGCGGGCTACGGCTGAACCCGATCGGCTGGGGTGTTCCCGTCGTACGCTCGGCGACGGCCATCAGTCACCTGCCTTTCCGAAGCCGAAGAGCCGGCTCTGCAGCAGCGTCACGATCATGATGATGACTGCCAGGATGAGTGCACCCGCCGAACCATGGCCGAGGTCCTGGATCGACCCCAGCGAGATCCCGTACAGGTAGACCAGCGGCGGCCGCGCGTAGTTCACGTTGCCGACCAGGTTGTAGAACTCGTCGAACGCCTGGTACGCCGCGATCAGGTTCAGGATCAGTACGGCGACCGACGTCGCCCGCAACTGCGGCAACGTGATGTACCGGAACACCTGCCAGCCGGGCTTCGCCCCGTCCACGTACGCCGCCTCGTACAGCGTCGGCGAGATCCGTTGCAGACCGGCGATGAACAAGATCATGTAGAACCCGAGCTGCAGCCACAGCCGCACCGTGACGATCGGGAGCCAGTACCACGGCGGATCGACGGTCGAGAGCCACGCGATCCCGTCGACACCGAACCACCCCAGCACCGTGTTCGCCAGGCCGAACCGGACGCCGTTGAAGATCGACAGCCGCCAGACCAGCGACGCGACCACGTACGAGCACGCGGTCGGCAGGAAGAACACCGACCGGAAGAACGCGCGTGCGATCTTCACCTGGTTGACCAGCAACGCCAGTACCAGCGACAGCGCGAACGTCAGCGGCACGATGAACACCGCGAAGATCGTGAACGTGCCGAGGCTGCTCAGGAAGTTGTGGTCCTTGAGCATGTCGACGTAGTTCTGCAGCCCGACGAACTTCGACGGTGTCGCGGTGTTGTAGGCCTCGAAGAAGCTGAGGACCAGGCTCCAGATGATCGGCAGGTACGAGAAGACCAGCAGACCGATGACGAACGGACCGACGAACACCCAGAACCACAGGGCGTTTCCGGCGATCCCCTTCTGCCGCCGCGAACCCCGCCGCTCACCAGTGATGGCGGGGTCCTTGGCGGTTTTGACCGAAGCGCTCATCCGAACAACCGGGACAGTTCGGCGTTGACGGTCTTCTCGGCCTTACTGATTTCGGCGGCGGGGTCGGCTCCCTTCTTGATGACGTTGGTGAGCATGTCGCCGAACGCCGTACCCATCTTCGGAGTCCAGGCCGGGTTGTCGGTGTGGCCGTAGTCCGCGGTCAGCTTGACCGTGTCGGCCGCCACGCCGCTCTGCAGCTTGGCCGCCTTCGCCGCCAGGCTCTTGCGCGGCGGGATGTGGAAGCCGTAGTTGAGGCACCAGTCCTCCTGGAAGTCCTCCTTCTCCAGCCACAGCCACTTCACGAACTTCTTGGCCGCGTCCACGTTCGCGCTCTTCGCCGAGATGAACTGGGTCCAGCCGCCGGAGTACACGGCCGGCTTGCTCTGCGCGTCCAGCGCCGGGAAGGCGAACACACCGAGGTCGTCGCCGAGCGCCTTCTGCATGCCAGGCACGGCCCACATACCGATCCACTGCATCGCGGCCAGGCCCTGGTTGATCGCGCCCGGGTCGGTCCAGTCGGTCGGCGAGCCGAGCAGCACGCTCTTGCTCGCGTAGAGCTCGTGCAGCTTGCCGAACGCCTGCGCCGCACGCCCGTCGGTGAAGCCCGGCTTGTGATCGTCGGTCAGGTACTGGCCACCGGAGGCCCACAGTGCCGGTCCGCCGAGCGCCAGGCCGCCGTCGTTGCCGACGAAGATGCCCTTCACCTTGTTCGTGGTGAGTTCCTTGGCGGCGGAGATCAGGTCGTCGATCGTCTCCGGTGGCTTGATCCCGGCCTTGTCCAGCAGGGACTTGCGGTAGTAGATCACCTGCGGGTCCACGATCATCCGGATGCCGTAGATCTTGCCGTCGACGGTGTTCGTGGCCAGGTCGCCCGGCTGGAAGTCATCCTTGACGTCGGCAAGGATGTCGTCGAGCGCGACCACCTGGTTGCTCTTCACCATGCCGATGTTGAGCTGGCTCTCGAAGACGTCGGGTCCCTTGTTGGACAGCAGTCCGGAGGACAGCTTGGTCCCGTAGTCACCCGGGGTCCACTGCACGGCGACGTTCGCGTCCGTGTAGGCCTTGGCGTACTTCGTCGCGGCTTGCTGCGTCCCGGTTTCGCCGTACTGGTGATACCACTGGGACAGATTGACCTTTGCGCCGCCGCCGCCGTCATTCGTGGCCGGCCGGCCGGTATTTCCGCCGCAGGCCGCGGTGAACGCGGCGAGCGCGGCCAATCCACCGGTCCGCTTGAGCAGATCGCGCCGGGTCAGACCGGCGTTCGGAACATGAGCAGGCATGAATTCCACCCTCCCGAAGAGCAACGCCGCAGGGGTACGACGCCAGGTTCCGAGTTACTTAACGAAGTTAAGCATCTCCGATTTCGCACACAGTACAACTAGTTCCAACACTGCAACAGCCTTTACCGCCACGCGTTTCCGCAACGGACCCTGCCACATCGGAAGACCAGACTCAGGCCAGCGTCAGGTCAATCGTTGTAGAAGTGCCAGCACCATGACGCAAAAGCGCGCCCGATGCAAGACCGGACGCGCTCTTCTCTGTTCGAATGTGTGGACTTTGCTTGAGTCGATACCGGTCCGTGATCAGGCGAAGATCTCGCCGGCCGCTGCCTTGCGAACCAGTAACGCCGGCGGGTCGAACCGCGCGCCGTACGACGCGGCGAGTGCACGGGACCGCTCGACGAACGCGGAAAGCCCGTAGGCGTTGACGTATTGCAGCGCGCCGCCGTGCAGCGGCGGGAAACCGATACCGAAGATCGAGCCGATGTTGGCATCGGCAACGGAGCGTAGTACCCCTTCGTCCAGGCATTTCACGGTTTCGAGCGACATCGCGAAGATCATCCGCTCCTGCAGATCGATCAGTGGTACGTCGCTGTCACGCGCGAAGTGCTCCCACAGTCCTGGCCACAAACGCTTCGGCCCGTCCGCCGGGTACTCGTAGAAGCCCGCACCCGCAGCCTTCCCGCGCCGGTCGAACTCGTTGACAAGCCGGTCCGCGACCGCCATTCCCGGATGGTCGTCGAACGCACCCGCACTGTCACCGGCAGCCCGCGCCGCGTCGCGGATCTTCTGCGGCAGCGTGAGCGTGACCTCGTCCAGCATCGCCAACGGCGGCGCCGGGAAGCCGGTCTGCGTCGCGGCCCGCTCGATCGTGACCGGATCGATGCCCTCGGCGACCATCGCCGCACCCTCCATCACCAGCGTGCCGAACACACGTGAGGTGAAGAAGCCACGACTGTCGTTGACCACGATCGGGGTCTTCTTGATCTGCCGGACCACGTCGTACGCCTTGGCGATCGCGCGGTCCGAGGTCTTCTCCCCCACGATCAGCTCGACCAGCGGCATCCGGTCGACCGGCGAGAAGAAGTGCATGCCGATGAAGTCGTGCGGCCTATCGATCCCGTCGGCCAGCGAGGTGATCGGGAGGGTCGACGTGTTCGAGCACAGCAACGCGTCCGGCTCCACCACGCCCGCGATCTCCGCGAACACCTTCTGCTTGAGCTCCTCGCTCTCGAACACCGCCTCGATCACCAGGTCGCACCCGGCCAGCTCGTTCGGGTCCGCGGTCGGCGTGATCCGGCTGAGGAGGGCCTCCACCTCAGCGGCATCAAGACGGCCCTTCTGCACCTGCTTGGCCAGCAGCTTCTCCGAATACGACTTGCCCTTCGCAGCGGCCTCGAGCGAGACGTCCTTGAGCACCACCTCGATGCCCACCTTCGCGCACACATAGGCGATGCCCGCGCCCATCATGCCCGCACCGAGGACACCGACCTTGTGGGCTCGATAGGCAGGCACGTCGGATGGCCGCGAAGCGCCGCCGTTGATCGCCTGCAGGTCGAAGAAGAACGCCTGGATCATGTTCTTGGCGATCTGCCCGGTCGCCAGCGACACGAAGTACCGCGACTCGATCCGCGAGGCAGTGGCGAAGTCGACCTGGCTGCCCTCGACCGCCGCGCTCATGATCGCCCGCGGCGCCGGGTACGGCGCACCCTTCAGCTGCTTGCGCAGGTTCGCCGGGAAGGCCGGCAGGAACGCGGCCAGCTTCGGCGAGGCCGGCGTACCACCGGGGATCTTGTACCCGTCCCGATCCCACGGCTGCTTCGCGTCTCCGTCGTACGCCGCGATCCACCGGTAGGCCGCGTCGAGCAGCTCGTTGGCCGGCACCACCTCATCCACGATCCCGACCGACTGAGCGTGTGCAGGCTTCATCCGCTGACCCTGCAGCAGCACCTTCATCAGCGCGTCCTGCAGACCCAGCATCCGCACGGTCCGCGTCACCCCGCCACCGCCGGGCAGCAGGCCGAGCGTCACCTCGGGTACGCCGAGCTCGATCCGGTTGTCGTCCGCGACGATCCGGTGGTGACACGCGAGCGCGATCTCCAGCCCACCGCCGAGCGCCGACCCGTTGATCGCGGCAACGACCGGTACACCGAGCGTCTCCAGCACCCGGAGCTGCCGCTTGACCTCCTCGACGGTCTCGAAGACCTGGGCCGCGTCCGACGGCTGGAGCTGCGACAGCATCTGCAGGTTCCCACCCGCGAAGAAGGTCGACTTCGCACTGGTGATCACCACGCCCTTCAGGCCCGATGCGGTCTGCAGACGCTCGATCGTGGCCGCCATCGCGGCGAGGTACGTCTCGTTCATCGTGTTCGCCGACGCGTCCGGGTCGTCCATCGTCAGCGTGACGATGCCGTCAGCCAGGTCCCAGGAGATCATGCCGCAAGCCTCTCGATGATCGTCGCGACGCCCATCCCGCCGCCGACGCACAGGGTGGCCAGTCCGTACCGGAGCTCGCGTCGCTCCAGTTCGTCCAGCAGGGTTCCGATCAGCATCGCGCCGGTCGCGCCGAGTGGGTGACCGAGCGCGATCGCGCCGCCGTTCACGTTCACCTTCTCGTGCGGTGCGCCGAGGTCCTTCATGAAGTGCAGGACGGCGGCCGCGAACGCCTCGTTCATCTCGAACAGGTCGATGTCGCCGACCTCGAGACCGGCCTTGGCCAGCGCCTTCCGGGCGGCCGGTGCCGGGCCGGTCAGCATGATCGTCGGGTCGGCGCCGCTGACCGCGGTCGCGACCACCCGGCCACGGGGCGCCTGACCGAGCGCCTCGCCCGCCTTCTCGTTGCCGACAGCAACCAGCGCGGCGCCGTCGACGATGCCGGAGGAGTTGCCGGCGTGATGCACGTGCTCGATCCGCTCAACGGTCAGGTACTTCTCCAGCGCCACCGCGTCGAACCCACCGTGCTCGCCGATCGCCGCGAACGACGCGGGCAGTCCGGCCAGCGTCTCGACCGTCGTCCCCGGCCGGACGAGCTGGTCGTGGTCGAGGATCCGCAGCCCGTTGCGATCCTCGACCGGTACGACGGAACGGGTGAAGTACCCGTTCGCCCACGCCTTCGCAGCGCGTGCGTGCGACTCGGCGGCGTACGCGTCGACGTCGGTCCGGGAGAACCCGTCGAGCGTCGCGATCAGGTCCGCACTGATGCCCTGGGGGATGAAGTTCGTCTGCAGCGCCGTCTCGGGGTCCATCGCCCACGCGCCGCCGTCGGAGGCCATCGGTACGCGCGACATCGACTCGACCCCGCCCGCGAGGATGAAGTCCTCCCAGCCGGACCGGATCCGCTGCGCCGCCTGGTTCACCGCCTCTAGACCGGACGCGCAGAACCGGTTGAGCTGCACGCCGCCGGTCGTCTCCGGATAACCGGCCGCGAGGACGGCGGTCCGGGCGATGTCCATGCCCTGATCGCCGATCGGCGTGACCACCCCGAGGACGACATCGTCGATGACGGCCGGATCGAGGTCGGGGTGCCGGTTCCGCAGTTCGTGCAGGAGGCCGGTGATCAGCTGGATCGGCTTGACCTCGTACAGCGCCCCGGTCGGTTTGCCCTTACCACGCGGCGTGCGGATCGCGTCGTACAGGAAGGCTTCGTTACTCATGATGATCCCGTCGGTCGGTCGTCCCCACTGATTGTGACAGTCGCACTGTCACGATGGTCAAGCGGGGATCGTTATGATCTCCGCCATGTCTGAAGTCGCGGGGGAAGCGACCCTCACAGTCGACGAGTTGTCGGCCCGGGTCGGGATGACGGTGCGCACATTGCGCTTCTATGCCGGGCGAGGGCTGATCCCGCCTCCGATCCGGCGCGGCCGGGTCGGGTACTACGGGCCCGAGCACATCGCCCGGCTCGATCTCGTGCGCGAACTTCAGGCCCACGGCTTCACGTTGTCCGCGATCGAGGGCTACCTCGAGCGCATCCCGCCGAACGCGAGCCCGCAGGACATCGCACTGCACCGCACTCTGCTCACCCCGTGGATGCGGGACCTTCCCGAGACCCTCGATCGATCAACCCTGGTACGCCGTACCGGCCGCGAGCTCACCGATGACGACATCGAGATGCTGGTCGCGCTCGGCGTGGTCGAGCCGACGCCGGACGACGACGTGTTCCAGGTTGCGACCGCTCATCTGAGTCTCGGGGTCGAACTGCTCGACCTGGATCTACCCGTTGAGGCGGTGCTCGACGCCGGCCGGATCTTCACCGAACACGGCCGGGCGATCGCCGAGGAACTCACCGAGGTGTTCCGCACCAAGGTGTGGCCGCACTACCGGGATTCGGGCGGACCGCCGGAGCACATCCAGCAACTCGTCGAGCGGTTCAAGCCCGTGACGATCCAGGGCCTCGTGCTCGCGTACGAACGCGCCGTCGGCGAGACCCAGCGCGACACCATCCGGCGGACCCAGAACAAACAGCGTCGCTGATCAGCTGCTGGAAACCCGGAGGTAGGTCAGCCCACGGAGGTCGAGATAGGTGTCCTCGCCGGTGGTCACGACCCGGAGCAGCACGCCCTCGCAGCCGACGCAGCGAGCGACCATGCCCGGGGCGTCGACGTACACGCGGGACTCCGCGAACACACCGACGTGGCCGCATCCCGCGCACCGCGTGATGGCTGCGGTGATGTCGACGGCGAAGAGCTCGCTGAGAGCACCCGCGGCCGCGTTTCCGTCGAGGTAGGTAGCTTCTGTCATCGCGGGCCTCCTGTGGGTCCGAACCGCTCTGTTCTCACCCGGGCCGGGTCGTGCCCGGCTTCGACCAGCAGATCCGCCACCGTCTCCACGAACGGCGTCGGCCCACAGACGTACGTCGTCGGCGCGTCCTCCGGCCGGAACGCGTGCTCCTCGATCAGCTGGGCATCGATCCGCCCCACCCGCGGCTCCCCCTCCGGCGCCTCGCGCGTGTAGACGAGTCGTACGTCGACGTCGTCCGACGCGGCCAGCTCCTTCAGGTCGTCCACGTAGATCACCGACGTAGGACGCCGTACCGAATAGAGCAGCCGGACCGGCGTGGTGCTCGTCGCGGCGCTGTGCGCGCGCAGCATCGCCCGCAATGGGACGATGCCCGATCCCCCGCCGATCAGCTGGATCGGCCCTTCCTGCTCGGGCTTCCAGACGAACCAGCCGCCGACCGGTCCGCGGATCTCCAACGGGTCGCCCACCTTCAGTACGTCGACCAGGTACGGCGAGACCTCGCCGTCGGGCACCTGCTCGACGGTGAGCTCGATCGAGCCGCCGGTCCACGCCGACGCGACCGAGTACGAGCGGGAGGCCCGGTAGCCGTCTTCCGCGGTCAACCGGACATCGAGGTGCTGCCCGGCCAGGTGCCCGGGCCACTCCGGTACGTCGAGCACCAGCGTCCGCGAGGTCGCCGTCTCACGCCGTACGTCGGCGACCGTGGCGGTCTGCCAGGTCAGTCGCCGGCGTATCGCTGTTCTTTCCATGGGTCTCCGTACTCGTGGTAGCCGGCGGTCTCCCAGAAGCCGAGGTCCTCGGTGTCGGACAGGACCAGTCCGCGGACCCACTTGGCGCTCTTCCAGAAGTACAGGTGCGGCACGAGCAGCCGGGCCGGGCCGCCGTGTTCGGGGTCCAGCGGCTCACCGTCGTACTCGTAGGCGATCCAGGCCTGGCCGTCGAGCAGGTCGTCCAGCGGCAGGTTGGTCGTGTATCCGCCGTAGCTGTGGACCATCGCGAAGTCGGCGCCGGTCTCGACGTCAGCCAGCAGGGTGTCGAGCGAGACGCCCTTCCACTCCGTTTCCAGCTTCGTCCACCGGGTCACACAGTGAATATCTTTGGTTATCGTTTCAGCCGGCAAGGCGAGCAACGCGGCCCAGTCCCACTTGACCAGGTCGTTGGTCTCGGTGGTGACCGTGAATTCCCAGTGCTCGGTCTGGATGTGCGGCGTCGGACCGGCCGACAGGACCGGAAAGTCCCGGGTCAGATACTGCCCCGGCGGAAGATCCGAACCACTCCGGCGACGGCCGGTGAAACCCGGCGACACGATGTTCATGCCGACCTCCTCTGCTCCTGGGGGAAGTCAACCACGCCCGCGCCGGATGTCCATCGTCGGCCGGGAAGAAATTGGCGTACGGTCGAGTGAGAATTCGATGAGCGGGGTACAGGCGCGTGGTAGTGCACGGATGTCCGTCGGTCGAGCCGCTAGGGTGGACCATCCGCCCGTCGGCGGCCCGACTGTGGACGGACTGGGTGGATCACAACCGCGGAGCCAAAGTGTGGTCGGCGATCGATGCCGTCGCCAGGAGCAACGGCGAACCGCCGTCCCTGCGGTACGCCGTGATCGCCTGTGCAGAGGCCATGGACGCGATCGGCGGCGCGTTGTCGATGCGTCGCGACGGCCGGGAGTTCGAACCATTGCTGGCAACCGATCCCGATGTGGGTGAACTGGAAGAACTGCAGGCCACTCTTGGCGAGGGGCCGAGCGGCGATGTCCTCGCGACGGGTACGCCGGTCCTGCGGGCCGACCTCTCCGACGTCGACTCAGGGCGGCGGTGGCCGTCGTTCGCGCCGGCCGCGACCGAGTTGGGTGTGCGCGGACTGTTCGCGTTCCCGGTCGGCGCCGGTGCCGCGCGGCTCGGCGTCCTGACCGTGTACCGGCGCCAGACCGGGTACCTTCAACCGGATCAGATCCAGGACGCGTTGATCTACGCCGATGCACTGTTCGTCCTCGCCCTGGACGCTCGGCGCGGGCTCAGTTCGGATTTGCACGAGGTGATCGACGCCGCGTTCTCCGCCCGGCGGGCGGAGGTGCACCAAGCGGCCGGAGTGATCGCTTCCCAGCAACGGATCAACGTCGCCGATGGACTGGCCCGGTTGCGTGCCTACGCCTACAGCCGGGGGCGACCGTTGCACGAGGTCGCCGCCGATGTGATGGCCGGCCGGGTGGTCCTGGACAGCGGCCTCGATGGCGTTCCGAGAGATTTCGAGCAGGAGGAAGACTGATGAGCGCATCTGATCGGAGGGTGAGAGAGGTATTGATCGAACTTGCCGACACCCTGGTCGAGGATTTCGACATCATCGATTTCCTGGACCGGCTGGCCGACCACTGCAGTGAGCTCCTGGGCGTTTCGGCCTGCGGGATCCTGGTCGTCGACCATCACGGGGTGCTGAACATGGTGGCGGCTTCCAGCGAGCAGGCACGGCTGGTCGAGCTGGTCCAGCTGCAGAACTCCGAAGGTCCCTGTCTGGAGGCGCTGACCACCGGACGCCCGGTGCAGCATCCCGATCTGCGTGAGGGCAACTCGCGCTGGCCACGGTTCGCCACCGCGGCCGTCGACGCCGGGTACCTCTCGGTGCAGGCATTGCCGATGCGGCTGCGCGACACCGTCCTCGGAGCCGTGAATCTGTTCGGCAGCACGGTCGGCCCGCTCGACGACGACACGATCGCGCTCGGGCAGGCGCTGGCCGACACCGCGACCATCGGCATCGTGCACCAGCGCGCGATGGCCCGGCACGAGGTCGTCACCGAGCAGCTGCAGACCGCGCTGAACAGCCGGATCCTGATCGAGCAGGCGAAGGGATTCCTCAGCCACAGCCTCGGCCTCGGTGTCGACGAGGCGTTCGCCGTGCTGCGCTCGTACGCCCGCGGCAACAACCGCCGCTTGACCGACGTTGCCGAGGACATCGTCGAGGATCGGCTCACCATCCCTGATCCCAGGTCGGCCTGACCCGGGTCGGGACGACGAGAGCTGGCGCCCTCCCCTGGTAGGTGACTAGGCTGTGCGAGCCTGTCCAGGCATGCCCCAGCCCCCGGCGTCGTTGTCTCGCGGCCCCTAGGAGGGGTTGGAGCCGGCGAAACGACTCAGCGTCGGACGCACCACCGGATCGCTGATGGTTCAGGCGCAGGAGTCCACCGCGCCGCGCCACCCCGCAGGCGCGGCTGCGGTGGACTTCCGGCAACAAGATGCCCGGGGCAACCACACCCCCCGCAATCACAGGCCCGCAGTCACAGGCCCATCGTGCGGCCGATGATTTCCTTCATGATTTCGGTGGTGCCGCCGTAGATGGTCTGGATGCGCGTGTCCAGGTAGGCCTTGGCGATCGGGTACTCGGTCATGAAGCCGTAGCCGCCGTGCAACTGCAGGCAGCGGTCGACCACCTTCTGCTGGAGTTCGGTGGTCCACCACTTCGCCATCGCGGCCTCGGCCACGGTCAGCGTGCCGGCGTTCAGTTCCTCGATGCAGCGATCGACGAAGACGCGGGCGATCTGGGTCTCGGTCGCGAGCTCGGCCAGGACAAAGCGGCTGTTCTGGAACGAGCCGATCGGTCGGCCGAAAGCCTTGCGTTCCTTGACATAGCGCAGGGTTTCGTCGAGAACGGTCTCGCAGGCAGCGGCCGCGACCACGGCGATGGTGAGACGTTCCTGTGGGAGTTTCTCCATCAAGTAGGTGAAGCCCTTGCCCTCGGCACCGAGCAGGTTCGCGGCCGGGACCCGGACGTCGTCGAAGAACAGTTCGGCCGTGTCCTGTGCTTTCAGGCCGATCTTGTCCAGATTGCGGCCGCGCTCGAACCCCGGCATCCCCCGTTCGACCACCAGCAACGAGATGCCCTGGGCACCGGCCTCGGGATCGGTCTTGGCAACGACGATGACGAAGTCGGCCAGGATTCCATTGGAGATGAATGTCTTCTGGCCGTTCAGGACATAGTGGTCGCCGTCCCGCCGGGCTGTGGTCTGGATGCCCTGCAGATCGCTGCCGGCACCAGGCTCGGTCATCGCGATCGCCGTGATCGTCTCCCCCGAGCAGAATCGCGGTAGCCAGCGCGCCTTCTGTTCCTCGGTCGCATAGTCGAGCAGGTACGCCGAATTGATGTCGGTGTGGATCGTGAAGCCGACACCGCTCGCGCGCGCTTTGGTCAGTTCCTCGATCAGCACGGTGTTGAACCGGAAGTCGCGCACCCCGCCACCGCCGTACTGCTCCGGCATCATGAAACCGAGCAGACCGGCCGCGCCGGCCGCTGTCCAGAGCTCCCGCGGGACGATGCCGGCCTCCTCCCAGCCTGCGTGGTGCGGCACGATCTCCTTGTCGCAGAACGCACGGACGGACTCTCGGAAGGCTTCGTGATCGGCATCGAAGAGGTGTCGTTCCACGGGCGGTCCTCTCAGTTCTCAGTCTGGATGGCTGCGCCGGTCTCGAGCAGGTGATCGAGGTCGGTGATCCCCCAGTCGGCCAGGGCTTCGCGGGTGTGCTGCCCCGGCCGGGCGGGCGGTCGTTCGAGCGTGGTCGGCGTACGGTCGAAGCGTGGGGCGGGGGCGGCCTGGCGGACACCGTCGTGGTCCACAAAGATGCCTCGGGCAACGAGATGTGGGTGGTCGGCGGCCATCGGGAGAACCGGGGTGACGCAGGCGTCAGTGCCGTCGAACAGTTCGGTCCACTCCGCCTGGGTGCGCTCGCGGAACGTTTCAGTGAATGTCTTCCGCAGCGCCGGCCAGTTCGCCGGATCATTGCGGTCCGGGACGGTGATGCCGAGCTTCTCGATCAGCTCGGCGTAGAACTGCGGCTCCAACGCACCGACCGCGACATGCTTGCCGTCGGCCGTCTCGTACACGTCGTAGAACGGCGCGCCGGTGTCCAGCAGGTTCGTTCCCCGCTCCTGCCGCCACGCGCCGGCCGCGAGTGCACCGAGCAGCATCGTGGTCAGGTGCGCGGAACCGTCGACGATCGCGGCGTCGACCACCTGGCCGCGACCACTGCGCTGAGCTTCGTGCAAGGCCGCGAGTACGCCGACCACCAGGTACAGCGAGCCGCCCGCGAAGTCACCAAGCAGATTGGCCGGAACCTGCGGCGGTCCACCGGCCCGCCCGACCAGATGCAGTGCCCCGGTCAACGCCAGGTAGTCGATGTCGTGACCGGCCGTCTGCGCGAGCGGTCCGTCCTGACCCCAACCGGTCATCCGGCCGTAGACGAGCCTGGGGTTGATCAGGTGACAGTCGTCCGGACCGAGGCCCAGCCGCTCGGCAACGCCCGGCCGGAACCCCTCGACGAGTACCTCGGCCTGGGCCACCAGGCGTCGTACGACGTCGACCGCCGCGGGCTGCTTGAGGTCCAGGGCCACGCTCCGGCGGCCACGGTTGACCAGGTCGAGCTCCGGTGGACCCATCGACGGGCCACCGCCGGGGCGGTCGATCCGGAGTACGTCCGCGCCGAGCTCGGCGAGCAGCATGCAGGCGAACGGAGCCGGGCCGACCCCGGCCAGCTCGACCACCTTCACGCCTTCCAGAGGACCCATGCGGCCTATTGTGACAGTTCTACTGTCACGGTCGTCAAGTGACCTTACGGATACCGGCCAAGGCGGAGAGCGGGACCAGGGCACTCAGCGCGAGCACGACGGCCAGGCCGATCGACAGCCCAGGCTCGTCGCCCTCCAGATGGCCGAGGTGGAAGAAGAGGTGCGGACCGGCGTACGCGAGGTAGGCCACGAGCGCGACCGCGGTCAGATAGCGGTCGAACCGGATCGCGGCGGCGGCGAGAACCAAGCCGAGCCCGAGGGACGCGCCGCCGAAGTCGCGGAAGAGATGATCGCTGTACGGCGGAGTCCAGTTGACCGTCGGCACATGGTCGTAGAACGTCTTCGGAACGATCGTGAGCCAGAGGCCGAGGATGATCTCGTACGCGGCGAAGACCACCAGGACGGTGCGGACATAAGTTCTCATGCGGCCAGGTACTCCTCGAAGGTGATGGTTCCGTACGCCGGTCCGTCCACGAGCGCACCGCCGTCTGCGAAGGCCCGGAAGGCCTTGCCGGGAACGCGCAGCGGGATCACCCAGCGGCGCGACCACACCCGGGCGAGCTCGGGGACGGGACGGCGTTCAGGTCCGCCGATGTCAGGAACACGACCGTTGACCGGAGGCTGGTCGACCAACTCGGTCAGGCGTACGGCGACATCCTCGACGGCGATCGGCTGCAGGGTGATGTCCGGAGCGAGTAGGGCCGG
Organism: Kribbella sp. NPDC051952; assembly: GCF_040680855.1. Classification (NCBI taxonomy): domain Bacteria; kingdom Bacillati; phylum Actinomycetota; class Actinomycetes; order Propionibacteriales; family Kribbellaceae; genus Kribbella; species Kribbella sp. NPDC051952. The sequence goes on along the minus strand of NZ_JBFAXQ010000022.1, from coordinate 69,402 downwards.
GAGGAACCGTTCAGTCCGGAAGATCCGGTCGAGCAGGTTGTGGAACTGGGTCGCGCGCAGGATCGTGTGCGGCCGGCCGGAGTCCACGACGAGCCGCTCGACCGCGAGTTTGTGCCGGTAGTAGCCCATCGGGATGCGGTCGATTCCTACGATCGACATCAGCACGAGGTGCGTTGTCTGCGGGAGGACGGCGAGCAGGTTCTGCGCCTGCTGGATGTCGCGCCGGCCGAGGCTGGTGGCCAGGTGCACGACCGTGTCCACGCCGTCGACCGCGGCCGCGAGACCCGCACCGGACGTCAGATCACCGATCACCCGGACAGGCCCGGTGAGTTGGCCGGATGCACGGGCCTCGGCAGGGTTTCGGCTGAGCACGCGGACCTGATGGCCGGTCGCGACGAGGTGGGTGACCGTCGGGCGGCCGAGGGTGCCGGTGCCGCCGGTGACGAGGATGGAGGTCATCTTGGCTGGTGTCCTTTCAGGTTCACCAGTCCAGATCCGGTAGCCCTTCGATTCGTGACAGCTGGGTCGCGGCGAAGGCGAGCTTGTCCGGGTTCAGCACGAACCGCAGGTCGGTCACACCGTCCGGACCGAGGTCGATGAAGCAGACCGCGACCACCCCATCGGGGCCGACGGCAACGAGTGCGGGGCTCCCGTTCGCCTCGGCCAGGCGTGCCTCGATCCCGGCGCCGAAGTGTTCGAGGGTGCCGATCAAGTAGCGCGCGACCCGCTCGCGGCCGACGAGGACCTTCCGGGCCGCGATCACCTTGCCGCCGCCGTCGGCCGTCGACATCACATCCGCGGCGAGCAATTGCTCCAGTTCCTCGATCTCACCCAGGCGAGCCGCCGCGAGGAATCGCTCGACCAGATTCCGCCAGCCGGCCCGGTCGACGGGCCGATCCCGCCGCGGCTCGGCGGCGATCCGCTTTCCCGCCCGCGACCCGAGCTGACGGGCATTGGCCTCGGTCGTCCCGATCAGCTCGGCCACGTCGCGGTAGCTGTAGCCAAAGGCTTCATGCAGTACGTACGCCGCCCGCTCGGCCGGTGTGAGCCGTTCGAGCAGGAGCAGCAGGGCGAACGACACGGACTCCCGCTCTGCGACGACTTCCAACGGACCGAGCGCCTCGAACTCGGCCCGCCCGGTGAGCACCGGCTCGGGCAACCACTCCCCCACATACGTCTCTCGCCGTACGCGGGCCGACGTCAGTTGTTTCAGGGCGAGGTTCGTGACGACCTTGGCCAGGTAGGCGTCCGCGTCGCGAACCTTCGACCGGTCGACCTCCTGCCAGCGCAGCCAGGCGTCCTGCACGATCTCCTCGGCGTCGGTCGCCGTACCCAGCATCCGGTAGGCGATCCCGAACAGCCGTCCCCGCAGGCGCTCGAAGTCATCCACACCCTCAGTCTGGCAGGAACGTGTCCGCGGCCTGCTGGATCTTCCCGTAGAACTCGCTCCGGTCGGCGTCGTCGAGGGCGTCAGCGCCGCCCTGCCCGTCGATCAGCTCCCGGACGATGTCCGCGTGACCGGCGTGGTGGGCGGTCTCGTCGACGACCCGGACCAGCAGCGCACCGAACGTCGTACTCCGCCCGCCCTCGGGCCAGTGCGGAACCTCGGCCGGCGTGTCGAGAGGCAGCTCGGCGATGGACACATCGCTGTGAGCACAGGCCTCGAGGTAGAGACCGGTCAGGTACTCGGTGCTCTCGGTCGGCAACGCCCACATGTCGGCACCGTCCCAGACCGAACCGTCCGCTTCCCACGGCAGCGGCTCTGCCGGTGGCCGGCCCACGCTCGTGCCGAGGTAGACGTACTCGATGCCGACCAGATGCTTGACCAGGCCGAGCAGGTTCGTCCCCGACGGGATCAGTGGGCGGCGGCGATCGTACTCACTCAGTCCCTCGAGTTTGGCGAGCAGGAGCGCACGAGTCTGTTGGAGGTACTGCTGCAGTTCGTCCTTCACACCGACGACGCTAGCCGAGCGGTCAGACAGTTTCTGGCGCACCAGGTGGGACGAACGGGCGGGACGGCGGACCCGAGGTGATCAGGTCGAGCAGCGCGGCGGTATCGGCGTACTCGTCGATCGTGTCGGCCAGCCGGTCCAGCCGGGCTTCACGAAGGCCGGCGAACGAGACGGTCCCGTCCGGAGCCGGCTTTCCGGTCAGACCCGCGATCTCGGTCAGGAAGGCGTGCCGGGTCGCGTCGTCGTCGAGCAGACCGTGCCAGATCGTCCCCCAGGTGTTCCCGGCGCGGCAGCCACCGGGGAACGGCGTCGCGTCGCCGGTGACCTCGACGACACCGTGGTGGATCTCGTACGCCGTCGGCGCCGGCCGGGCCAGCGTCTTCTCGACCCGGAAGGTGGTTGCAACAGGCAACAACCCGAGTCCTTCATGCTCGCCCCCGCCCTCGACACCCTGCGGATCGGCGATCGAGTCGCCGAGGGCCTGGTAACCACCGCAGATGCCGAGCACCGGCCGACCAGCTGCAACGCGCGCTTTCACCGCGTCCGCCAGGCCGTGCGTCCGCAGCCACTCCAGATCCGCGACCGTGGCGCGTGATCCGGGCAGGACCACGAGATCCGCGTCCCGGACTTCGGCCGGGCTGGTGGTGAAGAAGACGCTGTTGGTCGGCTCGACCGCGAGCGCGTCGAGGTCGGTGAAGTTGCTGATCCGCGGGAACCGCACCACCGCCACCGTGAGCAGGTCGGTCGGCGAAGTTCGCCGTACCGGGATGTCCAGGGCGTCCTCGGAGTCCAGCCAGAGCTCGGGCAGCCACGGGAGTACACCGTACGTCGGACGGCCGGTGACCGCGGTGAGGATATCGATCCCGGGCTGCAGGAGGGACACGTCACCGCGGAATTTGTTAACCAGGAAGCCGCTCAGCAGCGACTGATCGGCGGCGTCGAGCAGCGCGACCGTGCCGAACATCGACGCGAACACTCCGCCACGATCGATGTCCCCGACCACGACCACCGGCGCCTGGATGTGCTGCGCGAGGCCCATGTTCACGTAGTCGGACCGCCGCAGGTTGATCTCGGTCGGACTGCCCGCGCCCTCGCTGATCACCACGTCGTACCTCGACGCGAGATCGTCGTACGCCGCGAAGGCTGCCTTGGCGAGCTCGGCACGCTCGGTGAGGAAGCCGCGGGCCGACAGTTCACCCCACGGCTCCCCCATCAGCACGACGTGACTGCGACGGTCACTGCCCGGTTTCAGCAGCACCGGGTTCATCGCGGCCTCGGGCTCGGCACCGGCCGCGACGGCCTGGATCCACTGCGCGCGGCCGATCTCGGCGCCGTCGGCACAGACCATCGAGTTGTTCGACATGTTCTGAGCCTTGTACGGCGCCACCCGGACACCCTGACGCGCCAGCCAGCGGCACAGCCCGGTGACGACCGTCGTCTTACCCGCGTCGGACGTCGTACCGGCGATCAGGAGTGAGCCCACGCAGTGATCTTAGGGTTCGTCGGTGGGGTTCCCTGGTCCGCCTCCGGTTTGACCGGCGTGATGCGGCGCCCCTGCGCGTCGGTACTGGGCAGCCGCGGCCTGGCACCCTGGGCCCGGGTCGAGCCGGCGGACTCGCGGGCCGACAGCGGCTTGGCGATGTTCTCCAGCGACTGACCTTCCGCGTCGACGCCGAAGAACCAGGCGATCGCGCCACCGGCCAGCATGATTGCGGCGCCGATGATGTACCCGACGGTCAGCGGACCACGGGCCGGGTTGTCGCCCTCGCCGATCAGCGAGGCGAACAGGAACGGCGCGACCACACCACCGGTCAGCTGCGAGATCGCGAAGAAGAACGAGATCGCCTGACCACGCAGCTCGATCGGGAAGATCTCACTCACCGTCAGGTACGCCGACGACGCACCGGCCGAGGCGAAGAAGAACACCACGCACCACAGCCCGGTCAACGAGGCGGCATTCAGCGAGCCGGCGTTGAACAGCAACGCGGTGATGAACAGCACGACGGCCGAGATCGAATACGTGCCGAGGATCATCTTGCGTCGGCCGATGGTGTCGAAGAAGTGCCCGAGCAGCAGCGGTCCGGCCAGGTTGCCGATCGCGAACGGGAAGAAGTACAGCGCGATGCTGGAGTCGTTCAGCCCGAAATATGCCTTCAGGACGAGTGCGTAGGTGAAGAAGATCGCGTTGTAGAGGAAGGCCTGCGTGACCATCATCGAGAAGCCGAGGAACGACCGGCTGCGGTAGTCGCGCAACATCACCCGGGCGATCTCGCGGTACGTCACCGGCGGGTAGTCGACCAGGGCGATCGCCTCGTCGTCGCTGACCTCGCGCAGTTCGCCGCCTTGGCGCCGTACCGTCTCCTCGATCTCGTCGACGGTGCGCTCGGCTTCCTCGACCCGGCCGTGCGTCATCAGCCAGCGCGGGCTCTCCGGGATGTGCCGGCGCAGGTAGATGATGATCAGACCCATCACCGGGCCGATCAGGAAGCAGAGCCGCCAGCCCCACTCGATCGGGATGATGTTCTCGTTCAGGAACACCAGGCCGACGGCCGAACCGATCAGCGCGCCACCCCAATAGGTGCCGTTGACCCCGATGTCGACGCGGCCACGGTAGCGGGACGGGATCAGCTCGTCGATCGCGGAGTTGATCGCCGCATATTCACCGCCGATGCCCATCCCGGCGATGAACCGGAAGACCAGCAACGAGTAGATGTCCCAGGACAGGCCGGCGAGACCGGAGGCGATCAGGTAGACCAGCAACGTGACGATGAACAGGCTGCGTCGGCCCAGCCGGTCGGTCAGGCGGCCGAACACCAGCGCGCCGACCACCTCACCAGCCAGGTAGATCGACGCCATCAGGCCGACCTGGGAGGTGCTCAGGGCCAGCGTCTCGGCCTCTTTGAGCACGTTCCCGACCAGTGAGACCAGCTGGATCTCCAGACCGTCGAGGATCCAGGAGACGCCGAGACCGACGACGATCATCCAGTGGAACCGGGTCCAGGGCAGCCGGTCCATCCGGGCCGGCACCAGACTGGGTATGGCCTTACCTTCGTCCAACGCGTGTTCCGAGCTCATCCGTGCTCCTCCCGCCGCCGGCGTCCTCTCGGCGTGTTCTGCCGAACACACCCTTGGATCCCGTATCCGCGAGTCACGAACCGCAAACCCTCGGTCAGCCGGGGCGGCAGGTGGCTAGAGTTGCGGCATGGAGACCGAGATCAACGTGGTCGACGCCAAGGACCGCAGCCGGTACGAGGCGCTCGACGCCGACGGCACCCTGATGGGCTTTGTCGACTACAAGCTGCACCCGGGCGTGATCGCCTTCCTGCACGCCGAGACCCTGCCGGAGTTCCGCGGCCACGGCGTCGCCGGCCGGATCGCGTCCAAGTCGCTCGACGACGCCCGCGCACTCGGGCTTCGGGTCAAGCCCGCCTGCCCGTTCTACCGGGACTACCTCGAGCAGCACACCGAGTACGCCGACCTCGTCAAGCGACCGGCGGAGGAGAACCAGTGACCGCACCTGTCCTCGGCAAACTGGAGTGGAAGCCGGCTGCCGACGTACCCGAACTGCTGGCCGAGCCGACCCGCGCGGCCGTCGGCGACATCCCGGCGTACGCCGCCGCGATCGACGCCGAGCTGGCCGACACCGCGGCCTTCTGCGCGGAGTACGACGTACCGATGGCCGCGTCGGCGAACTGCGTCATCGTGCTCGGCAAGCGGGCCGGGGAGGCGACGTACGCCGCTGTCCTGGTGCTCGCCACCGACCGCGCCGACGTCAACGGCGTGATCCGCAAGCACCTCGGCGTCCGGAAGATCTCGTTCGCCGCGCAGGACGACGCGGTCAGCACGACCGGCATGGAGTACGGCGGGATCACGCCGATCGGACTGCCCGCGGACTGGCCGGTCCTGGTCGACTCCGCCGTGATCGCGGCCGGGCCGGTGGTGATCGGCAGCGGGATCCGCGGCTCCAAGATCCTGCTCGACGGCGCCGAGCTGGCGAAGTTGCCAACAGCAACCGTGCTGGACCTGTCGATCGGCTGATCGGCCGACGATGGAACAGCGGGACTGGCCTGCCGAGTACGCGACGCTGACCGCCGCGGACCGGCAGGCCCCGCTCGACCCCGCTGACCTCGACCGGCTGGCCGTCGCCGCCTTCGTCCTCGGTCACGACGACGAGGTCACGGCGCTGCGCGAGCGTGCGCACGAGGAACACCTGGCCCGAGGTGATGTGGTGCGCGCGATCCGGAGTGGGTTCTGGCTCGGGTTCCATCTGCAGAAACAAGGTGAGCTCGCCCGGGCCGCGGGCTGGCAGACGCGGATCGGCCGGCTCGTACCCGCTGACAATCCTGAGCTGACCGGCCTGATCGCGATAGCCGATGCGGCCCTGCTGATGAACTCCGGCGACGCAGCCGCGGCACTACCGGCGTTCGAACAGCACAGCGCATCGGCGACCGAACCGGACACGATGGTCTTGGTTGCACTTGGTCGCGGCAGTTGCCTGGCGATGCTGGGGCGCGGGCCTGAGGCCGTGCAGGCCTTGGACGAGGCGATGGTGCACGTGACCGCCAGCCGCGTCGGTCCCGAGGTCGCCGGAATGGCCTATTGCTCGGTGATCGCGCTGTGTCTGGACCTGTACGACATCCGTCGCGCACAGGAGTGGACGCAAGCCCTCACCGGCTGGTGCGACGAGCAGTCGGGCCTCGTGCCGTACCGCGGTGCTTGCTTGGTGCATCGCGCACAGATCCTGCAGTTGCGCGGGGCTTGGACCGAGGCCGCCGGAGCAGCCGAGGACGCGTGCCGTCGGCTGTCGGCGGGCACGGTCGGCTCGGCGTGGTACCGGCTGGGCGAGGTGGAGCGGCGGCGCGGTCACTACGAAGCAGCAGAACGCGCCTATCAGACAGCGGCCCGGGACGGCATGGACGTACAGCCCGGTCTGGCCCTGCTGCGCGCGGCGCAAGGCAACCCGGATGCCGGGATCGCGGGAGTCGAACGGGCACTGGCCGAGGATCCGTTCTCGCCGAATCGTCCGATGCTGCTGGCCGCCCGGGTCGAGCTCGCCATCACCTGCGAGGACCGCGAGAGCGCCCGCAAAGCGTCCGCCGAGCTGAGCGAGTTGGCTCGAACCGATGCGCCGTACCTGCAGGCGCTGGCGGCGTACTCCGAGGGAGCGGCACGCATTGCCTGCGGCGATCCGCAAGGGGCGATCCCGTCGTTGCGGCGGGCTTGGACGTTGTGGCAGCGGCTCGAGATGCCGTACGAAGGAGCGCAGACCCGTCTCCTCGTCGGACAGGCCTGCCGGGCGCTCGGCGACGTCGATGCCGAGCAGATGGAGCTCGACGGCGCGCGCGTGGTGTTCGAACGCCTAGGTGCCGTGCAGGAACTGACCGCGCTGGACCAGCTGGCCCGTCCGTTCGACGGCACCGGGCTGACTCCCCGGGAGCTGGAAGTCCTGCGGGTGCTCGCGACCGGCGCGACGAACCGCGGGATCGCCGACCAGCTCTTCCTCAGCGAGCGGACCGTCGCACGGCACGTCAGCAACATCTTCGCCAAGCTGCGCGTCTCGAGCCGATCCGCCGCGACCGCGTGGGCGTACCAGCACAAGCTGACTGGGTAGAAATGACCAGTTCGGCCTGAACCGAAGTGGCGTGCTTGGTCGATGCGCCACGATCCTGCGCCGCCCTACCGTGAGGCCATGGACAGGGTTGGGGTTGTGGTGATCGGCGCCGGTCAGGCCGGGCTCGCGATGGGTTACTACCTGCGCAAGGCAGGCATGGACTTCGTCATTCTCACCGCGGACGATCGCGTCGGTGACTGCTGGCGGAAGCGGTACGACTCGTTGCGGCTCTTCAGCCGGCCGCGGTACGCGAGTCTGCCCGGACTGCGGATCCGGACGCGCGATTGCCCGACCCGCGACGAGATGGCCGACTACCTCGAGCAGTACGCCGCCCACCACGAGCTGCCTGTGCGGACCGGCGTACGCGTGACTCGGCTGTCGCGAAACGACGAGGGGTTCGTGATCGAGACCAGTGTCGGCGACTGGCGGGCCGATCAGGTGGTCGTTGCGGCCGGCATGCATGCGACGGCACGGCGGCCGGCGTTCGCCGACGAGCTCGATCCGTCGATCAAGCAGCTGCATTCGATGGAGTACCGCAACCCCGAGCAGTTCGCGGCCGGCGACGTACTCGTGGTCGGCGCCGCCAACTCCGGCACGGACGTCGCCCTCGAAGCAGTCAAGTCGCATCGCACTCTGCTGTCCGGCCGGCACCCGGGTCAGGTGCCGGTCGACATCGACTCCGCGAGTGGGCGGATCCTCACCCCGGTGGTCATGTTCCTGTTCAAGTACGTCTTCACCCGCAGTACGCCGATCGGCCGCAAGATGATCGCGAACGCCGAGGAGCGCGGGCTCCCACTCACCCGCAACAAGCTGGCCCATCTCGACGCGGCCGGCATCGAAAGAGTCGGCCGGATCGAGAGCGTGGTCGATGGTCGGCCGGTGACGACGGAAGGCGCCGTACTGCGGGATGTCTCGACGGTGATCTGGTGCACGGGTTCCGGTCCGGACCACGGCTGGATCGACCTGCCGGTGTTCAATGGTGGCCGGCCGCGGCACGATCGCGGCGTTGCCACAGACATACCCGGACTGATGTTTCTCGGCCTGGACTTCCAGTACGCGATCGCATCCGCCAGTATCCAAGGTGTGGATCGCGACGCCCGCCATCTGGTCCGGCGGATGCGCGATCACACTCGGCGGAGCGGCGAGCGGAAGGTCGCCGTGGACAGGCGGTAGCATCGCGGGCTGAAATGGGTGAGTGGACGAGTGCCGGGGTGACTGAGTGACGGTGAGTGGTGGCGAGGGTGGTCCGACCGCGCTCCGGATCATGCTCGGCGGACAGCTGCGGCGGATGCGGGAGTCGGCCGGCATCAGCCGTGCCGACGCGGGCTGGCAGATCCGTGCCTCGGAGTCGAAGGTCAGCCGGATGGAGCTCGGCCGGGTCGGGTTCAAGGAACGCGATGTCAGCGACCTGCTCGAGCTCTACGGGATGGCCGACGAGGAGGAACGCTTCCGGCTGATGGAGCTGGCCCGGGCCGCGAACAACCCCGGCTGGTGGTCCCGGTACGGCGACGTGATGCCGAGCTGGTTCACCAACTACGTCGGCCTCGAGGTCGCGGCGACGCTGATCCGGACGTACGAGGTGATGTTCGTCCCCGGTCTGCTGCAGACCGAGGACTACGCGCGCGCCGTCGTCCAGCTCGGGAAGTCGTACCAGCCCGACGAGGAGATCGACCAGCGGGTCGATCTGCGCAGGAACCGGCAGCAGATCCTGCAGCGGGCCACGCCGGCCCGGCTGTGGGTCGTCATCGACGAATCCGTGCTGCACCGGCCGGTCGGTGGCGAAGAGGTCCTGCGGGCCCAGATCGAGCACCTGATGATGTGGGCCGAGCAGCCGAACATCACCCTGCAGGTGATGCCGTTCAGCAGTGTCGGGTATCCGGGCGCCGGCGGTGCGTTCAGCATCCTGCGGTTCCCCGAAGGCGACCTGCCCGACATCGTCTACATCGAGCACGCCGCCAGTGCGCTGTACCTGGACAAGCTCGAAGAGGTCGACGAGTACGTCGCGATCATGGAGGGGCTGACCATCTCGGCGGCGCCTGTCTCAGCGACCCAGAGTCTGCTGAAACAGGCGCTCACGCGGATGGACTGACAGCTCAGGCGACCTTGAGGTCGACCTTGATGTTGCCGCGGGTGGCGTTCGAGTACGGGCAGACCTCGTGGGCCTTGGCGACGAGTTCCTCGGCGACCGCACGCTCGACGCCGGGCAGGCTCGCCACCAGCGTGACCTCAAGGCCGTAGCCGGCGCCACCGTTGATCGGGCCGATGCCGACCTCGGCCTCGACGGTCGAGCCGTCGGCGTCCTGGCGGGCCTTCCGCGCGACCAGCTTCAGCGCGCTGTGGAAGCAGGCCGCGTAGCCGGCCGCGAACAGCTGCTCGGGGTTGGTGCCCTTGCCGTTGCCGCCCATCTCGACCGGCGGCGCGACGGTGACGTCGAGCTTGCCGTCGTTCGTGGCGACCTTGCCGTCGCGACCGCCCTGGGCGGTGGCGTGGGCGGTGTACAGAACCTTCTCTACTGCAATCGTCATAGCGTTGTCTCCAAGGGGTTTCAGCGAGTTGGGTCGAGCACGAGCTTGCCAACGGTCCGGCGGGCTCGCATGTCCTCGTGGGCGGTGGCGATGTCGGTCAGTGCGTACTCGCCGCCGACGATCGGGCGGAGCTTGCCGCCCGCGGTCAGGTCGAACAGTTCGGTGAGCGGGTCGCCGAGCGACGCCGGGTTTCCGAAGCAGTCGGCCAGCCAGAAACCGGCGACGGTCTTCGAGCCCTTCATCAACCGGCTCGGGTCGATCGGTGCGGCGGACTCACGGGACGCGGCACCGAAGGTGACCAGGCGGCCGAACCGGGCCAGCGCGGAGAACGACTCGTCGAACGTCGGCCCACCGACCATCTCGAGCACGATGTCGACGCGCTTGCCGCCATTCGCTTCGATGATGCGGCCCTTCAGGCCTTCTGGCGTACCGTCGATCGCGGCGTCCGCACCGAGCTCGAGCACCTGCTTGCGCTTCTCCTCCGACGACGCGGTCGCGATCACGCGGCCGGCGCCCCAGAGCTTCGCGAGTTGCACGGCGAGCGATCCGACGCCACCGGCACCGGCGTGCACCAGGACGGACTCCCCCGGCTGCAGATGGGTGGAGGTCCTCAGCAGGTGCCAGGCAGTGGTGCCCTGCAGTACGAGTGCGAGCGCATCGCCATCGCTGACGCCCTCCGGCACATCCCAGGCGTACGGCGCGTGCGCGACAGCCTGCTCGGCGTACCCACCCGAACCGACCAGCGCGACGACTCGGCGACCGTCGGCGGTGTGGCCGACGACCTCACCGCCCGGGATCAGCGGAAGCTCGGTCTTGGACAGGTAACTGTTCTCGACCTGATGCGTGTCGGCGTAGTTGATGCCGGCGCGATCGACGGTGATCAGCACCTGCCCCTCGCCGGCGACCGGCTCCGCAACGTCGCTGACCTTCAATACCTCAGGCCCGCCGAACTCGGTGATCTGAATGGCTCGCATACACCGTACTATACACTGTACGTTATGAGGATCGAAGGGAGATGGGTCACATGGCGCGCACGCCCCGGAACACGCTGAGCTCCGAGCTGATCGTGCGGACCGCACTCGAGCTGATGGAGTCCAAGGGCACCGACGCGTTCAGTCTGCGCGGCGTCGCCGCCGAGCTGGGTGTCGGTCCGATGGCGCTCTACACCTATTTCCGTAACAAGGACGAGCTGTACGACGCGGTCCGGGACCACCTGATGGGCCTGCTGCCCGACGTACCGCGGGACGAGGACTGGCCCGGCCAGGTCCGGGCGGTGTGCCGGTCGTTGCGGCTGCTGATGCTGCAACACCCTTGCCTTGCGCAACTACTTTCCGGCCGGCCGTTGAGTGGCCACGAGACGGCCCGGGTGGCCGAAGGCCTGCTCGGCGTACTGCGTTCTGCCGGGTTCGACCCGGAGACGGCGGCGCGGACCCACACCACGCTCTTCACGTATGTGCTCGGGGCAACGTCCTGGGAGATCCAGATGGCGGCCGAGCGGCGTGATCCGGAGGCGTGGCGACGGCTCCGGACGACGATGGAGTCGTTGTCGGCGCGCGAGTTCCCGTCGGTGGTCGAGCTCGCGCCGGAGCTGGCCCGGACGACGGGTGGCGACGAGCAGTTCGACTACGGGCTCGAGCTGCTGCTCGAGGGGCTGCGGGTCAGAACACCATCGTGACGATGGCGACGATGCCGATGCAGACGATCAGTCCGCGCAACGCCATCGGCGGGAGCTTGCGGCCGTAGCGGGCACCGAGGAAACCGCCGATCGTGGAGCCGACCGCGAGCAGCCCGGCGGCCAGCCAGTCGACGTCGTGGACGATGATGAACAGCACCGCGGCGATGCTGTTCACGACCGTCGCGAGCACGTTCTTGAGGCCGTTCATCCGCTGCAGGTTGGTGTCCAGGCCGAGGCCGAGGATGGCCATCAGCAGCACGCCTTGCGCGGCGCCGAAGTACCCGCCGTAGATACCGGTGGCGAACACCGCGGGGATCACCCACCACGCGCCTCGGTGCAGATGTGACGGCGTACTGATCCACTTCGACAGCCACGGCTGGAAGGCGACCAGCAGACAGCCGAGCAGGATCAGGACCGGTACGACGGCGTGAAAGGCCGAGTCGGGCAGGGTGAGCAAGAGGACCGCACCGACGATGCCGCCGAGCAGTGACGCCGGGATCAGCCGGATCATCCGGCCGCGCTGGCCTTCCAGCTCACGCCGGTAGCCGATTGCGCCGGCGGCCGTGCCGGGCGCGAGGCCGATGGTGTTGCTGACATTGGCGAGCACCGGTGGAATGCCGACGGCAAGCAAGGCGGGGAACGTCAGCAGCGTGCCCGACCCCACCACAGCGTTGATCGTGCCTGCGCCTATCCCCGCCACCAGGACGAACAGCGCCTCGAACCATGTCATCGATGCCAGACTTTACGCACCTGTCAGCCTTCCGCGCGCACCGGTCCGTCCGTTGAACAAACAGAAAGCCTTCCTGGGCGAACCCAGGAAGGCTTTGTGTCGTGCTCGGCTTGTCAGCGCTGCGGCGGTTCCACGGCCGGGGGCTCCTGGCCGGGAGCCGGCGCCGTGGTTGGCGTGGTCGGGATCTGGCCCCGGTTGCCGACCGCTGCGTTCTCGGCGGCGGCGATCGCTTCGCGCACCGCATTGTCGGCCTCGGCCACCGCGGCCGGTGCCGCGGCCGTGTCGAGCTCGGCCACCTCGCCGTTCGACAGCTCCGGCGCGTGCCAGTCGCCCTCGGCCTTCTGCGCGATACCGGCCACCTGGCCGACCGCGCTGCCCAGACCCTTGAGTGCGTCGCCGATCTCGCTCGGCACGATCCAGAGCTTGTTCGCGTCGCCCTGAGCGATCGACGGCAGCATCTGCAGGTACTGGTAGGCGAGCAGACCCTGGTCCGGCTTGCCGGCGTGGATCGCGTTGAAGACCGTGGTGATGGCCTGCGCCTCACCCTGGGCCTTCAGGATCCGCGCCTGCCGCTCGGCCTCGGCCCGCAGGATCCGGGACTGCTTGTCACCTTCGGCCGTGAGGATCGCGGACTGCTTCTGGCCCTCGGCGGACAGAACCGCCGACTGCCGCATACCTTCTGCGGTGAGGATCGCGGCGCGCTTGTCGCGGTCCGCGCGCATCTGCTTCTCCATCGAGTCCTGGATCGACGGCGGCGGGTCGATCGAGCGGAGCTCGACCCGGTTGACCCGGATCCCCCACTTGCCGGTCGCCTCGTCCAGCACGTAGCGGAGCTTCTCGTTGATCTCCTCACGGCTGGTCAGCGTCTGCTCCAGATCCATGCCACCGATGATGTTTCGCAGCGTCGTCATGGTCAGCTGCTCGATCGCCTGGATGTAGTTGGAGATCTCGTACGTCGCCCGGACCGGGTCGTTCACCTGGAAGTAGATGACGGAGTCGATCGACACCATCAGGTTGTCCTCGGTGATGACACCTTGGGGCGGGAACGCGACCACCTGCTCGCGCATGTCGATGGTGTAGCGGACCTTGTCGATGAACGGGGTCAGCAGGTTCAGGCCCGGCTGCAGCCCGGTCTTGAACTTGCCGAACCGCTCGACGATCCCGACGGTCTGCTGCTGCACCACCCGGACAGACTTGATCAGCGTCACGATCACCAACAAGGCGACCAACGCCAGCACTATGAGGAACGCCACTGCAGCCTCCACTAGACCTATGCCTCTGGACGGACAGTCTTTCCTATCGACGGTCCACGCGACGAGCCGGTTCCCGGCGCGTCGGCTGCCTGATCACACAGGTAAATTCCGCCGTCCCCACTTCCGACAGTACTCCGCGTGAGGGGCGGTTCGAACTCAACCCGGGATCAGCTCCGGCTCAACTCCGGCTCAGGCCTGGATCAGCTTTGCGGCGGGTCCGTCGGCTTCGGGTCCTGGCCCGGATTCTGCTGCGGCTCGGGGCTGTTCAGCTGGTGGTGCAACGGGTCGCCGACCGGGTAGACGACGGCCGTCGCGCCGTCGATCGACATCACCTCGACGCGCGTCCCGGGCTCGATCGTCGAGACCTCGTCGTACGGGCGTGCGGTCCAGAGCTCACCGTTCAGCCGGATCGAGCCGCCGCCGTCGGGGTGGATCTCTTTGACGACGGTGCCGGTCCGGCCGATCACGTGGGCCGATCCGGTCTTGAGCTCACCGCCGTGATGCATCTTGCGGACGAGCAACGGACGGATCGCGGCCAGCATCGCGGCAGCCGTTACCAGGCCGACGACGATCTGCAGCCAGAGCAGACCAGGGAAGATGGCTGAAACCCCAGCAGCGGTGAGCGCGCCGGCCGCCAGCATGAGCAGGGTGAAGTCGAGCGACGCCAGCTCCGCCAGACCCAGGGCAGCGGCGATCACGAGCCAGGCAGCCCACATGTTGTCCCGCAGCCAATCCATCATTTCCCAACTCTATCCACGTTCGGGGACTCACGTGGAGGTTGGACGCGTCTGGTTGGTCACGGGATCCGCGCGGAGGCGCAGTCAATCAGTGCCGTCAGAGCGCGCGAGCGGCGTACCGGCCGTCCTCCTGCTTCAGCGAGAGGGCCAGGTCGAAGGTGTCGCTCAGGGTCTCGGCGGTGAGGGCCTGGTCCATCGGACCGGCCGCAACGACGCGTCCCTGCTTGAGCAGAAGCGCGTGGGTGAAGCCGGGCGGGATCTCCTCGACGTGATGGGTGACGAGGACCATCGCCGGTGCACCGACGGCGGTCGCGATCGAGCTGAGCGACCGGACCAACTGTTCGCGACCCGTAAGGTCCAGACCGGCCGCGGGCTCGTCCATCAGCATCAATTCGGGGTCGGTCATCAACGCGCGGGCGATCTGGACCCGTTTCCGCTCACCCTCGGACAAGGTGCCGAAGGTCCGGTCCGCGAGGTGCGCGATCCCCAGCTCGGCCAGGAGTTCCTTGGCCCGCTGGTGGTCCAGTTCGTCGTACTCCTCGCGCCACCGGCCGAGTACGGCGTACGACGCGGAGACGACGACATCCGCGACGCGCTCGCTCTTCGGCAGCCGGTCGGCCAATGCGGCACTGGTGAGTCCGATCCGCGGCCGCAGCTCGAAGACGTCGATCGCGCCGAGGACCTCACCGAGCAGTCCGACCACACCGGTGGTCGGGTGGATCTGGGCGGCCAGGATCTGCAGCAGGGTCGTCTTGCCGGCACCGTTCGGTCCGATCACAACCCACCGATCGGCCTCGTCCACAGTCCAGTCGATCCCGTCGAGCAGTAGCGCCCCACCCCGGACGATCGACACCCCGGCCAGCTCCACCACACCAGTCATGCTCAAAACCTACGGGGTGCCTTCGCGCGCTGCGTGGCCACCCTGCCCGAGTCGTTCGACCAGGACGGTGATGGGAGACTGTCGGGCGTGTTGACCACCTCCGCCTCCGTCCGGTTCACGGTCTGGACGAACGCGATGCTGACCGGCGCCTGCGACCCCGACACCGCCGCACTGAAGATCCTCGGCGACGACGTCGGTCACCACGTGGCCGGTCTGGCCGGGCATCCCGAGCCGGCCACGTTGCCGGTCGCACTGAACCTCCTGCGCGCCGCGGGCGCCACCCAGGCCCACCTCGCGCTGCCGGTCCCGGGCGATCCGATCGGGCTGGCCGGTCCCCCGTCGTTCAACGAGGCCGCATTGGAAACGGGCGAGGCCGTCGTACTCACGGGCACCGAGCTCGGACTCGTTCCGGCGTACGTCGGTCCTGCTGTGCAGTGGACCGTGTTGCCGGCCTCGAGTCCGCTGCCGGCCGACCTCGGCGAGGCGGATCGCGGTCTGCGGCTCGCGTTGATCGACGCGGCCGAATCGCTGGCAGCACTCGACGTCGCGCGATGGAAGCCGGAGGTCGCGGATGCGCTGATCGACATCCGGAAGATCGGCAGCGGCCGGAACGACGACCTTGCCCCCGGCTATCAACCACGGGCAGTGAAGGCGGCAGCGACCGCCCGGCGCTGTCTCGCGATCGCCGATGCGGCCCTCGAGGACGACGGCGCCGCGGTCACGGGCGCTGAGGCTGACGCACGCCGCCGTACGCTGCTGGACCTCGCGGCGGCCGCACGCCGGGCCCTGGTCGCGGCCTGTGCACCACCTGTCAACGATTGAGATGTGGACCGGACAGCGGACAGACAGCCGATGTAGGTAGCGTCTGTGCTGCCATGAATGAACAGGCTGAGCTCGAGACGCACTCGCCCGATCGCCCGACGGTGCTGGTCACGTTGACCGGAACCGACCGACCGGGCCTGACTTCCGCTGTGCTCTCGACGATCGCCACCCGCGGGCTCGAGGTGATCGACGCCGAACAGGTCGTCCTCCGGGGCCGGCTGGTGCTCGGCGTACTGCTGTCCGCGCCGCGCGATCACAAGCGGCTGAAGGAAGAGCTGAAGGCGCTGGCCGACGTTCTGGACGTCGACATCTCGGTGAAGAAAGGTGTCGGCGACAACGAACCACGGCGGAAAGGCCGCAGCCAGGTGACCGTGATCGGTCACCCGTTGACCGCCGCGGGGCTGGCCGCGGTCGCCGGCCGGATCGCCGACACCGGCGCCAACATCGACCGGATCAGCCGGATGGCGCGCTACCCGGTCACCGCGATGGAGATCGCCGTCTCCGGCGCCGACCCGGAAGCGCTGCGGACCGTGCTCGCGCTGGAAGGCGTTCGGCAAGGGCTCGACGTCGCCGTACAAGACGGTGGTCTCTACCGCCGGGCCAAGCGGCTGATCGTGATGGACGTCGACTCGACCCTGATCCAGGGCGAGGTGATCGAGATGCTCGCCCTGCACGCCGGCCGGCTGGAGGAGGTTGCCGCGGTCACCGAACAGGCGATGCGCGGCGAGCTCGACTTCGCCGAGTCGCTGCGGCACCGCGTCGCCCGGCTCGAGGGCCTGCCGGTGTCGGCCCTGGACGAGGTGTACGACGCGATCCAGCTGGCACCCGGAGCACGCACCCTGGTGCGGACGCTGAAGCGGCTCGGGTACAAGTTCGCCATCGTCAGTGGTGGTTTCAGCCAGATCACCGACAAGCTGGCCGCCGAGCTCGGCATCGACTACGCCAAGGCGAACGAGCTCGAGATCGCCGACGGCAGGCTCACCGGCCGGGTCATCGGTGAGATCGTCGACCGGCCCGGCAAGGCGACCGCCCTGCGCGAGTTCGCCAAGCGTTCCGGTACGCCGCTGACCCAGACCGTCGCGATCGGCGACGGCGCCAACGACCTCGACATGCTCGCGGCCGCCGGGCTCGGCGTCGCGTTCAACGCCAAGCCGGTCGTCCGGGCCGCGGCGGACACCCACCTGAGCGTCCCCTACCTCGACACGATCCTCTATCTGCTCGGCATCAGCCGGGAGGAAGTCGAAGCCGCGGACGCCGACAATCCCGCCTGAGCCGCCCGCAATCCGGCTGGATCGCGTGGTTGTACGTCACTATCAGGTCATGGAGTTCTCGACCCGAGCGGCGACCAGCGCCGACGCCGAGGCGATGTACCGACTGATCGAGACCGCGGAGCTCGGCTGGCACGGACAGGCCGAAACGGTCCCGGACCAGGTCGCGGCGGATCTGCGCCGGCCCGAACTCGACCTCGCCCGCGACACCCTCCTCGTGCTCGCACCGAACGGCGACCTGGCCGGATGGGTGTGGGTGCATCTGGGCAAGCGCGTCCAGATCGAGGTGCACCCGTCGTACCGCGGACAAGGGATCGGGACGCGGCTGCTCGACTGGGCCGTGGCCCGGGCCCGCGAGGTTGGTACGGATTGGATCGGCCAGGCCGTGGACGACGCGGACAAGGCCGGGACGGATCTGCTGCTCTCTCGCGGGGCCGACGTACTCGCGACCAACTGGCTGCTCGAGCGACCGCTCGTCGCGGTAGAGCCGGGGGAACTGCCTGACGGCATCCGGTTCGGCACCTACGATCCGGCGCGGTCGCATGACGTCCATGAGCTGATCGAGGACGCCTTCTCCGCCTTCCAGCCGCGCCGGAAGCCGTACGACGAATGGGTCGAGCTGACCGTCGAGCGCGACACCTTCCTGCCCGACGCGACGACGCTCGCGTACGCCGGTGACGAACTCGTCGGCGCGGTCCTTGCCCTCGATCTCCCCGGCAGCGACGAGGGGTATGTCGAGCAGGTCGCCGTCCGATCCGACCAGCGGAACAAGGGCCTTGCGCGGGCGATGCTTGATCAGACCTCCGCCGCATTCCTCCAGCGCGGGCTGCGCGGCCTGATCCTCTGGACGCACTCCGGCACCGGCGCGCTGGCCATGTACGAGCGCCTCGGCCTACGCGTACGACGCAGTACGACGGTCTACCGCCTGTATCTCTGATTCCGGGGTGTGACGAGCTGTTGACACGTTGATGTGAGAGCGCTCTCATTGAGCCACCACATCCCTGGAGGTCGCTATGCGAACCCGCCCCCTCATTGCCGCATTGCTCGCCCCACTCCTGGTCACCGGTGCCCTGGCCGTCGCGGCGCAGGCCAGTGTCCCGACTCCCCCGGCCGGCTGGAGCACTGTCTGGAGTGACGATTTCAACGGGCCGAACGGCGCGCTCCCGTCCGGCGCCAACTGGATCATCGACACCGGCCACGGCTACCCGGGCGGTCCGGGTAACTGGGGTACCGGAGAGATCCAGAACTACACGAACAGCACCAGCAACCTCGCCCTCGACGGCTCCGGCAACCTGCTGATCACCCCACGCCGCGACGGCGCCGGCAACTGGACGTCGGGCCGGGTCGAGAGTCAACGCAGTGACTTCAAGCCGCCGGCCGGCGGCGTACTGGCGATCGAGAGCCGGATCCAGATGCCCAACGTCACCGGCAACGCGGCCCTCGGATACTGGCCGGCGTTCTGGGCATTGGGCGCGCCGTACCGCGGTAACTACTGGAACTGGCCCGGTATCGGCGAGTTCGACATCATGGAGAACGTCAACGGGATCAACTCCGTCTGGGGCGTGCTGCACTGCGGCGTGAACCCCGGCGGCCCGTGCAACGAGACCACCGGCCTCGGCACCAGCCGCGCGTGCCCGGGCTCGTCCTGCCAGTCCGCGTTCCACACTTACCGGTTCGAGTGGGACACCAGCGTGTCGCCGAACCAGTTCCGCTGGTACGTCGACGGACAGCAGTTCCACTCCGTGAGTCAGGGCCAGCTACCGGCCGACACATGGGCGAACATGGCCTCGCACGCCGGGTACTTCGTCCTGCTGAACGTCGCCATCGGCGGTGCGTTCCCGGATGCGCTGAACGGCCCGACCCCGCGCGCCGAGACCGTGCCGGATCGGCCGATGGTCGTGGACTACGTGGCCGTGACGTCGAAGGGTGGTGGGACAACCACCCCGCCGCCCACCACTCCCCCTCCGGGTGGCGGCGGCAGCGCGTACAGCGCCATCCAGGCCGAGTCGTCCCAGCAGCAGTCCGGTACGGGCGTCGAGACCACGTCGGACACCGGCGGCGGCCAGAACCTGATGCAGGTCGGCAACGGCGACTGGGCCCGCTACTCCGGTATCGACTTCGGCAGCTCCGCAGCGCACCAGTTCGTCGCCCGGGTCGCCTCCGGAGCGGCCGGCGGGGTGAGCGGTCTGGTCGAGGTGCGGCTGGACAGCCGGTCGAACGCGCCCATCGGCAGCTTCGCGATCGCCAACACCGGTGGCTGGCAATCGTGGCGGTCGGTACCGGCGAACATCAGCGCGGTGACCGGCGTACATGACGTCTATCTCACCTTCACGAGCGGTCAGCCGGCCGACTTCGTGAACGTCAATTGGTTCACGTTCGGTCACTGAGGCAGGCAGCACCTATTCTTCGGCTATGTCTGATCTGCAAGGTGGGCCGAGCACGGGACCCGGGGCTCTGTTCGCCATTGGTGGTGCCGAGGACAAGCTGAAGAAACGGACGGTGCTGCAGGAGTTCGTCGAGGCCGCTGGTGGGCCGAAGGCGCGGATCGTGGTCGTGCCGACCGCGTCCGCGCTCGGACCCGATGTCATCGACGTGTACCGCGCCCTCTTCGCGGCCCTCGGTGCCGCTACCGTCGTCGGCGTTCGCCCGGAGAATCGGGAGGACGCCGACGATCCGGCGTTCCTCGAGCCGCTGAGCGACGCCACCGGGATCTTCATGACCGGCGGCAACCAGCTCAAGCTGGCCGGTGTCGTCACCGGTACGGCGTTCGGCCGGGCCGTCACCGCTGCCCACGCCCGCGGCGCCGCGGTCGGCGGCACGTCGGCCGGCGCGAGCATCCTGGCCGAGCACATGATCGCGTTCGGCCGGTCCGGTGCGACCCCGCGGCAGCGGATGAGTCAGCTCGCCGGCGGCCTCGGCCTGGTGCAGGGTGCGATCGTCGACCAGCACTTCGCCCAGCGGAACCGCTACGGCCGGCTGCTGTCCCTGGTCGCCCAGTCCCCCGGCCTGCTCGGCATCGGCATCGACGAGGACACCGCGGCCGTGTTCCGCGGGAACCACCTGGAGGTCGTCGGCCGCGGTGCGGTGACGATCTTCGACGGCAGCCGGCTCACGTCGAACGCCCACTACGCCGGCCGGGCCGAGCCCATCCTGGCGTCCGGCGTCGTACTGCATGTGTTGCCGTCGACCTCGACCTTCGACCTGCAGGCGCGGGTCCTACTGTCCTACGGCAAGCAGCCGCCGGCCGCGGAGATCGCGGAGATGGAGGCCGCCGAGGCGGATCTGCGCAAGCTGGCCAAGGAGATCGCGGCCGAGGGGGTGTCACCCAAGTACTACGCGGAGCGCAAGCGGCGGGCGGGACGCCGTACGACGAAGAAGTCCGCGGCCGCCGGGGAGTCCAGACCGGAGGCGACCGAGCCGATCACGGCCGGCGCCGAGCTCAGCCACCCCGACAGCCCGCAAGCAGACAGTGGATCCACATGACCGACACCGAAGTACCGACCGTTGGCGCTCCCGCTCCGGACCTGAAGATCATCGAGACCCGGGTCTACCGTGGGCCGAACGTGTGGAGCTACGACCCCGCGATCCATCTGACCGTCGACCTGGGATCGCTGGAGCACTTCCCGTCGAACACGATCCCGGGCTTCACCGAGAAGCTGCTCGAGTACCTGCCGCGACTGGACCAGCACCACTGCTCGCGCGGCCGCCGGGGTGGCTTCATCGAGCGCCTGCAGGAAGGCACCTGGCTCGGCCACATCGCCGAGCACGTCGCGCTGCAGCTCCAGCAGGAGGCCGGCCACGACATGCGCCGCGGCAAGACCCGCCAGGTCAAGGGCGTGCCCGGCCGCTACAACGTCGTCTACTCGTACGCCGACGAGGGTGTCGGTCTGGCCGCCGGTGAGTTGGCGGTCCGGTTCGTGAACTACCTGGTCCAGCCGACCGCCGATTTCGACTTCACCACCGAGCTGGAGAAGTTCATCAAGCAGGCCGAGCGGAGCGCGTTCGGCCCGTCGACCCAGGCGATCGTGGACGAGGCGGTGTCCCGCGACATCCCCTGGATCCGGCTGAACAAGGCCAGTCTCGTGCAGCTCGGTCAGGGTGTGCACGCCAAGCGGATCCGCGCCACGATGACGTCCGAGACCGGATCGATCGCGGTCGACGTGGCCAGCGACAAGGACCTGACCACCCGCCTGCTGGCGTCGGCCGGTCTCCCGGTGCCGCGGTCGGAATCGGTACGCACGGTCGATGAAGCAGTGATCGTCGCAGGCAAGATCGGCTACCCGGTGGTGTGCAAGCCGCTCGACGGCAACCACGGCCGTGGCGTCTGCCTGAACCTGCGGAATGCCGAGGAGCTCCGCGAGGCCTTCCCGATCGCGGCCGAGCAGTCCCGGCGCGGCTCGGTGATCGTGGAGAACTTCGTCACCGGCAAGGACTATCGCTGCCTGATCATCAACGGTCGGATGGAGGCGATCGCCGAGCGCGTGCCCGCGCACGTGGTCGGCGACGGCATCCACACCATCGCCGAGCTGGTCGACATCACCAACGCCGATCCCCGGCGCGGTGTCGGCCACGAGAAGATCCTGACCCGGATCACGATCAACGCCGCGGCCCGCGGGCTTGTTCGCAGCCAGGGTTTCGAGCTGGACGACGTACCACCCGAGGACGTGATGGTGAAGCTGACGCTCACCGGCAACATGTCCACCGGTGGCATCTCGATCGACCGCACCTTCGAGGCGCACCCGGAGAACGTCGAGATCGCCGAGGAGGCGGCCCGGATGATCGGGCTCGACATCGCCGGGATCGACTTCATCTGCCCGGACATCACCCAGCCGGTGCGTGAGACCGGCGGCGCGATCTGCGAGGTGAACGCGGCACCCGGGTTCCGGATGCACACGAACCCGACCATCGGCGAACCGCAGTACATCGCCAAGCCGGTCGTCGACATGCTGTTCCCGCCCGGTGCGACCAGCCGGATCCCGATCATCGCGGTGACCGGGACGAACGGGAAGACCACCACGTCGCGGATGATCAGCCATGTCTTCAAGGGCCTCGGCCGCAAGGTCGGGATGACGTCGACCGACGGCATCGTGATCGACGAGCGGCTGGTGATCCGGGCCGACGCGTCCGGGCCGAAGTCCGCCCGGATGGTGCTCCAGAACCCGCGCGTCGACTTCGCGGTCTTCGAGGTGGCCCGCGGCGGGATCCTGCGGGAGGGACTCGGGTACGAGCGCAACGACGTCGCCGTCGTACTCAACGTCCAGCCGGACCACCTCGGTCTGCGCGGGATCGACACCCTCGAGCAACTCGCCGACGTCAAGGCGGTCCTGGTCGAGGCGGTGCCGCGGACGGGGTACGCCGTACTGAACGCCGACGACCCGTTGGTCCGGAAGATGCGGCGGAAGTGCTCAGGCCAGGTCGTGTGGTTCACCGTGGCCGAGCCGGGCAGCGAGGTGCGCGACTACATCGAGGGGCACTGCCGGCGCGGTGGCCGGGCGGTCGTGCTGGAGCGGTCGGACCTCGGCGACATGATCGTGGTGAAGCACGGCCGGCGGTCGATGCAGCTGGCGTGGACTCACTTGCTGCCGGCAACGTTCGGTGGGCGGGCGATGATGAACGTGCAGAACGCGATGGCGGCGGCCGCGGCGGCGTTCGCGGCGGGTGCGCCGTTGCACGACATCCGGCAGGGGCTGCGGACGTTCAGTACGTCGTACTACCTGTCGCCGGGGCGGTTGAACGAGATCGACGTCGACGGACGGACGGTGATCGTCGACTACTGCCACAATGCACCGGCGATGCGGATGCTCGGTGACTTCGTGGACAAGCTCGGCGAGAGCCTGAGTGCGTCGTCGGAGCTCGGGCGGCCGTCGCGGATCGGAGTGGTGGCGACCGCGGGCGACCGGCGAGACGACGACATCCGTGAGCTGGGTGAGGTCGCGGCGCAACACTTCGACGTGGTCATCATCCGTGAGGACGCCCGGCTGCGTGGGCGGAAGCGGGGTGAGCTGGCGACGCTGATCGAGGCCGGTGTCCGCGGCGCCATGGAGAAGGGCGCTCGCTGTCGGCAGGTCGACACCGTGCTCGACGAGCTGACCGCGGTCCGGCATGCGCTGTCCCGGTCCAACCGCGGCGACCTCGTCGTACTGTGCGTCGACCAGCACCAGACCGTGCTCGCCGAGCTCGAGTCGGTGTCGCATCTGGCCCAGGCCGGCGCCCGTTCGGGTGACGAGGGTGGCGATCCGGACTTCGTCCAGCCGGACGAGGAGGTTCCGGTCGAGTAGCGGGAACTTGCCTGGGGCAAGCGTCGTTGGGTGGGCGTGAAGACGAAGTTGCTGACGGCCGCGCTGGTCGTCGTACTCCCGCTGTTGGTGTCGTCCTGTGGATCCGCGGACCCGAAGCCCGCGACCAGGGAGGCCGCGGTGAGTACGCCGGGCGTGCTGGTCGAGGACGCGTGGGTGCGGTCGACGGTCGGGGCGAAGGACACCACGATGACGGCCGCGTTCATGTCGCTGACCAACCCCAAGGACGCGGACGTCAAGTTGACCTCGGCAACCTCTCCGGTGGCCGGCGTGGTCCAGCTGCACGAGATGGCGATGAAGGACGGGAAGATGGTGATGCAGGAGAAGGCCGGCGGCATCACCGTCCCGGCCGGCTCGCACAGCCACCTCTCCCCCGGCGGCGACCACATCATGCTGATGTCGCTCAAAACCCCTTTGAAGCCAGGCGATGAGCTTCCCCTCACGCTGAAGTTCTCCGACGGCACCACCCATGACCTGAAGGTTCCCGTGAAGGCGTTCACCGAGGAAGAAGAGCACTACCACCCCACGCCGCAGTGACCACGAGACGACAGTTCTTCGGGTACGCCGGCGCTGCTGCCGCGGGTGCTGCCGCCACGGGTGGTGCCGTGGTTGCCCTGCACAACGATCTTGAGATGCCTCCCGTGCGGGCGATTGAACCGTACGGCGAGCATCAGGTGGGGATCAATGCCGCCTCGCCTCGGCACGCCGAGTTGGTGGCGTTTCGGCTGGCGACAGACAAGGCCGGGCTCGGGCGGTTGATGCGGTTGTGGACCAACGACATCGTCGCGCTGGCCTCCGGCCGACCGGCGCCGGGTGACACCGCGCCGGAGTTGGCGATCGGGAATGTCGCGTTGACGGTGACGGTCGGGTTCGGGCCGCGTGTGTTCGAGCTGACCGGGAACAAGCCGCCAGGGCTGGACGACCTGCCGGTGATGAAGCATGACCGGCTGGACGCTGCCTGGTCGGGTGGAGATCTTTTGGTGCTGGTCGGCGCGGACGATCCGGTCAGCGTGGTGCACGCCGTACGACGGCTGGTGGCGGACGCCAAGCCGTTCGCCACACCCGCCTGGCGGCAGACCGGATTCTGGAACAACACGGGATCCGACGGGCAGCCCGTCACCGGTCGGAACCTGTTCGGCCAGGTCGACGGCACCGGCAACCCGGCCGTGGGTACGCCGGAGTTCGACAGCACGGTCTGGTCGACCGACGGTCCCGAGTGGTTCCGTGGCGGTACGACACTCGTCGTACGCCGGATCCGGATGAACCTCGACACGTGGGACGAGCTGACCCGGTCCGAACAGGAACGCGCCGTCGGCCGCAACCTCTCCACCGGCGCACCCCTCACCGGCACCGCCGAGCACGACGAACTCGATCTCGAAGCCCGGGACGCGAACGGCCGCCTGGTGATCGCGGAGAACGCACACGCCCGCCTCTCCCACCACACCGAGAACGACGGCCGCCGGATCTTCCGCAAGGGCCTCAACTACGTCCACGACACCGGCGCGACCCGCGAGTCCGGCCTGATCTTCCTCAGCCACCAGGCCGACGTCGCCGGCCAGTTCCTCCCGCTGCTCGCCCGCCTGGACGCCGTCGACGCCCTGAACGAATGGACCACCACCATCGGCTCAGCCGTCTTCGCCCTCCCCCCGGGCTTCCAGCCCGGCAGTTGGCTCGCCCAGAAGCTCCTGGGCTGAATTCTCGGCTGACCTGTCACCCTGCAACGCTGGCCAAGGCGTTCAGGGGGTGGAGGAAGGATGCCGATGAGAGATGCCGACGACTTCGACGACTTCGTGCGGGCTCGCTGGACTGCGACCGCGCGGCTCGCGTACGCGCTGACCCTGGACCATCAGCAGGCGGAGGACCTGGCCCAGGAAGCGTTCACCAAGCTGTGGTTCCACTGGCGCAAGCTGAGCGGTGGGAGCCCGGAAGCCTATCTGCGCAAGATCGTCACCACGACGTTCCTGTCCGGCCGGCGCCGCCGCTGGATCGGCGAACGTCCGACGGAGATTCCGCCGGACACCGCCGTCGGCCCGGCCACCGCACAGGTCGAGGAGCGACTCGCGCTCCGGCAGGCGATGGCCCGGCTCAGCCCGCGGCAACGCGCCGCCGTCTATCTCCGGTACGCCGAGGATCTGTCCGAACGCACTGTCGCAGAGCTTCTCGGCTGCTCCATCAGCGCGGTCAAGTCGCACACCCGCCGCGGTCTGGAAGCACTCCGCACCGATACCACGTTCACCACACCTGACGAACTGGCCGAACTGGCCGGGAGGGGGATCGCATGACCGACGACCTGAACACCAAACTCGCCGTACTGACCGAGGACCGGCCGGAGCCGATCGACCCGGCAGCTCCGATCCGGCTCCGGATCCAGCGCCGCCGACGCCGCCGCGGCGGCCTGATCGTGGTGGGCGCCGCCACCGTGACCGCCGCCGCTGTCGCGGTCGGACCGCTGCTGGGTTCACTCCATTCGGCCGGCGGTGAGCCAGGCGTGGCCGGCTTCGCGCCGCCGGTCGTAACAGTCCCGTCGGTCGCGCCGAGTCCGGGCTCTCCCGTCCCATCTCCAGTCGTGATAGGTCCGTCCACGGCTGAAGGTGACTCGAAAACGGTCATGCCGCCGC
This sequence comes from Kribbella sp. NPDC051952, assembly GCF_040680855.1. Lineage (NCBI taxonomy): Bacteria > Bacillati > Actinomycetota > Actinomycetes > Propionibacteriales > Kribbellaceae > Kribbella > Kribbella sp. NPDC051952. The sequence goes on along the minus strand of NZ_JBFAXQ010000022.1, from coordinate 43,035 downwards.
CGTGGTCGGCCGAGGTGTTCACGAAGCTGCCGGACGCCAACGCCTACCGGCCCAAGGCCTACTACATCGCCAAGGGCAGTATCCCGACCGAGGAGTACGGCGTACTCGCGTTCTCCCGTCAGGGCTGCATCGTCACCGACGAGGGCCCGGCGACCAGCTTCGGCCGGATCTACGTGTGCTTCGACGACTGGAAGCCCGGTCAGCACAGCGCCTTCTACGTCGCACCGGCGCGCGCCAAGGAGAAGAGCGAGAAGCTGCTCGACTTCACCCTGGTGGTCGGCGCGACCTCGGCCGACGCCCGGAAGGTGCGGATCAAGTCCGGCGGCAAGACGTACGTCGCCGACGCCGTCGGCACGCCCGCCACGGACAAGCTGCGCTTCTTCTCGTACCTGATCCCGGCCAAGGACGCCAAGGTCGCCTCGGTGACCCCCGTCAACGCCGCCGGAAAGCTGGCAGCCGCGCCGAGGTAGGGGCTCGGGTCAGAGGGCGTTCTCCGATGCGCCTTCGGGCTGCCTGCGAGGGAGGAGTCGGCGGCGCGGTTCGATCTGGTCGATCCAGTCGAGATCGTCGGACAGGACCGCGTCGTTCGACTTCTCCGAATAGGGGTCGGGCGGAGGCGGCGCCGGCGGGAGGGCGCGCAGCTTGAGCACGACCATCGGGATGGCGAGGAGAACGGCCAGGACGAACCATGGCCAGTACTCGCGAAGCAAAGGCTCGTACGACTGGAAGAAGGCATCGGTAGCGGCGTCGCCGACGGCGTCCATCGGCTTGCCGGTCGAGCTGCTGATCAGGTTGATCGCGGCCACGACCCCGAAGGACGTCAGATAGACGGCGCTCAGCGGGATCCACGAGGCCACCGAGCGCCAACCGCGCCGCCAGCAGGCGACGTACAGGAGCAGCGCGAGCCCGGCGCCGATGAGCAGGCCGTTGAGCTGCCACAGCCAGCGCCAGTCCCCCACCTCGCCGGCGGGTCGCAGCGCACACCAGGCGACCGGCAACGCGAGCGCGAACGCGGCGATCACCGAGCTTCTGGTGCCCAGGGCACCGAAGAACGCACCGACGGCGCTTGCCACCAGCAACGTGATCACCATCGACCGGTCCGACCAGCCGTTGCCGGTCAGCCACCACATGCCCGCGGCAACCATCAGGACGACCGGTACGGCGATCCGCACCCGGGCGATCAGCAGCCCGGCCAGCACTCCCCCGGTGAATCCGCCCAGCACCAGCAGGTCGATCCGCGCCGGCACGAACAGCGTCGCGCCGTCCGGCAACCCCTTCAGGTACGTCGGCGCGAACCCGCCCACGAACCAGGCGAGCACCGCGGACGGAATCGACCACAAGTACCGCATGACACCCCGTTCCGCCCTAACCTCGGCGGACAGGGCTAGTGCTGGGCCTTCTCGACCTTGGCCTTCAAAGTCTCCGTTGTGTCGACCGTAGCTCCCTCGGACCGCAACCAGCCGTCAAGACTCGCCCGATCCTGCAGAGACATCACGGCGACCACATCGCCCGGCTTCGCCTCCGCGACCAGCGCCTGCGCCGCTTCCAGCTCGGTCGAGTACGCCGGTACGTCGTCCACGCCCACCGATGCGGCACCCGCCCGGAACACCTCTTCGAGCTCCGCCGGCGGCCGTCCACGCAGGTACTCGGTCTTGTGGCCGATCGCCACCCGATCGGCCCCGCGCGCCCCGATCGCACCCAGCGCGGCGACCATCTCGTCGGCCCGGTCACCCGGCGAACCGAGGGCCAGCATCAGCCGCCCACCCTCGACCCGGACGCCGTTCATGATCTCGAGCAACGCCTCGAGGCCGGCCTCGTTGTGGGCGAGGTCGATCACCACGGTGAAGTCGCGCAGCGAGTACATGTTCATCCGGCCGGGGTTGTTCTCGTTCGGCGCGAAGGTGCTCAGCCCTTCGATCACCGCCGCCCGCGGCAACCCGAGCCCGAGCGCGGCCGACGCGGCGGCCAGCGCGTTCTCGACGTTGTAGTGCGAGAGCCCGGACAGCGTCATCGGTACGTCGACGACCTTCAGCAACGGCTCCGGGTCCGCGGCCTGGTCGAGCACCGTGATGAATCCGTCGAGTACGGTCGTCGCCCGGCCGCCCTCGTCCAGCACGGTCCGGATCGACGGCGAATCGACGTCCCGTGAGAACACCCAGCTCTTGGCCGGCGATCCGAGCCGCATCGCGAACGTCCGCGGATCGTCGCCGTTCACCACGCACCAGCCCCGCGGGCGGGTGATGTGGGTGATGACTGCCTTCACCTCGGCCAGCTGATCGACCGTGTCGATGCCGCCGAGTCCGAGGTGGTCCGCGGTGACGTTGGTGACCACCGAGACATCATTCGAGACCACGCCGACACCGCGGCGGAGGATGCCGCCACGGGCGGTCTCCGTGACCGCGAGCTGGATCCCCGGCTGGGACAGCACCTGAGCGGCACCACTCGGGCCTGAGTAGTCGCCGTACTTCACCAGCTCGCCGTCGAAGTACACGCCGTCGGTGCTGGACCAACCGACATGCAGACCGGCCGCGCGACCGATGTGCGCGATCATCCGTGAGGTCGTCGTCTTGCCGTTCGTACCGGTCACCGCGACCAGCGGCACCTTCGGCCGCAGCGTCGGCGGCGGGTTCCCGGGGGGCTCGGCCCGGACCCGGTCGCCCACGGTCGCGATCAGGTCGGTCAGATCGTCCGTGCCGAACGCATCCAGCACCTCGGCAATTGCCGCACCGAGCGCCCGCGCGCGACCTTCGTGTGCCCACGGGAACGCTACGACCAGACGCCGTACGTCGGACTCCGGGCGAACCCGAACACCGATCCGGCCGATCCCGGCCTCCCGGGCGATCCGTCGGACGACGTGACCGACGACCCGGATCGCGAACCGCTGCCGGAACCCGGACCCGATCCGGCCGGGCCGGGTGGCACCGAGGCCGATCGCCTGTCCGTAGGCCTTGGCGGCCGGCGCCGGGGCGTCGACGAGTGCCGAGACGTCGAGCGTGAGCTTGACGGCGGCACGGCTGAAGTAGAGGTTGGCGCCGTCCAGAACGCGCAGCTCAACCAGCGATGTGGCCAATCTCTACGCTCCCATCGCGTGAAAGCCGCCATCGACGTGCACGATCTCGCCGGTGGTCGCGGGGAAGAAGTCACTCAACAGGCCGACGATCGTCCGGCCGGTGGGCTCCAGATCGGACGGATCCCAGCCCAGCGGGGCACGATCCAGCCACGGCCCCTCGAACTTCTCGAAGCCCGGGATCGCCTTCGCGGCCAGCGTCTTCAGCGGGCCGGCCGAGACCAGGTTGCAGCGGATGCCCTGGGCACCGAGATCACGAGCCAGGTACCGGCTCGTGGACTCGAGCGCGGCCTTGGCCACACCCATCCAGTCGTACCCGGGCCAGGCGACGGTCGCGTCGAAGGTCATCCCGACCACGCTTCCGCCACGGCTCATCAACGGCGCACAGGTCACGGCCAGCGCCTTCAACGAGTACGCCGAGACGTGCACCGCCTGGGCCACGTCGTCCCACGGCCCCTCCAGGAACTTCCCACCCAGGATGGTCTCCGGGTTCCCGTACGCGATCGAGTGCACGACGCCGTCCAGGCCGTCGACGTGCTCGCGAACGGCGTCCGGCAGGGCCGCGAGGTGCTCGGCGTTCGTGACGTCCAGCTCCAGGACGGGCGGTTCGACCGGCAGGCGTTTCGCGATCCGTTTGGTGATGCCGAGCGCCCGGCCGAAGTTCGAGATCAGCACGGTGGCGCCTTGTTCCTGCGCCACCTTCGCGGTCGCGAAACCGATCGAGGAGTCGAGCGTCACGCCCGCCACCAGGATGCGTTTGCCGTCGAGGATGCCCACCGGCATGCCCTTTCTAGATGGAGTAAGAGGGGTTAGTTGCCCATGCCGATGCCGCCGTCGACCGGGATCACCGCGCCGGTGATGTACCCGGCCTCCGCGGAGGCGAGCCAGCGGACCGCGTTCGCGATCTCCTCGGTCAGGCCGAACCGGCCGAGCGGGATCTGGCTCAGGTACTGCTTCTGGGTCTCCTCCGGCAGGACCGCGGTCATATCGGTCTCGACGAACCCGGGGGCGACGACGTTCGCGGTGATCCCGCGGCTGCCGAGCTCCCGGGCGATCGAGCGGGACATGCCGATCAGGCCGGACTTGCTGGCGGCGTAGTTCACTTGGCCGGGTGAGCCGAGCATGCCCACTACCGACGAGATGAACACGATCCGGCCCTTGCGCAGCCGCAGCATCCCTTTCGCGGCCCGGCGGGCGACCCGGAACGAGCCGGTCAGGTTGGTGTCCAGGACCGCGTCCCAGTCCTCGTCGGACATCCGCAGCAGCAGGGTGTCGCGGGTGATGCCGGCGTTGGCCACCAGCACCTCGACCGGCCCCTGTTCCTCCTGGATCGCCTCGAAGGCGGCGTCGACCTGTTCCTGGACGGTGATGTCGCACTTGACCCCGAAGAAGCCCTCGGGGGGCGGGCTGCTGTTGTACGTGACGGCGACCTGGTCACCGGCCTCCTTGAACGCGGTCGCGATCGCCAGCCCGATACCGCGGCTGCCACCGGTCACCAACACAGACCTGCTCACAAGCCCTCCTCACACGTCGCCAGTCGGAGGAACGCTATCGCGGATCGGCCCGGCCACCACCCCGAGGGGCGGTCAGGAGTCCTCGAGCCGGAAGCCGACCTTCAGACCGACCTGGTAGTGGTCGATCTGGTTGTCGACGACATGGCCGCGGATCTGGGTCACCTCGAACCAGTCCAGGTGCCGCAGGGTCTCGCCGGCCCGGCTGATCGCGTTGGTGATCGCCTGGTCGATGCCTTCTTTCGAGGTCCCGACGATCTCGGTCACGCGGTAGGTGCGATCGGTCATGAGACGTACCTCTCCATCCTGGCTGCGCCTGGGCGACGAGCGCGGCGTACCGTTGTTCTTGGTGAGGAGGATAGATGTCGAAACGCTCTGAGCGGACCGGTGAGCCGGTGATCTCTGTGACGACCGCACAACCGGGTCGATCCGAGGATCTGGACAACCGGATCGTTCGGTACGCGTGGATGATGTCGATCCGCATCGTCTGCTTCGTGCTCGCGGTGATCACGCCCTCGCCGTGGCGCTGGGCGTTCGTCTTCGGTGCGATCGCGTTGCCGTACTTCGCGGTCGTCCTCGCCAACGCCCACCGGTCCTCCAGCACCCCCGGTGCGGACGCGTATGTGGCGCCCGATCGGACCGCGATCGGACCGGCTCCGACACTCGTCGTACCGTCGGATCAGGACCCAAATCCAGACCGCCGGACCGACACCGAAAAGTGATCTGTGCCGGGACTGGAAAATTTGGACTGATTCGTGTCAGAATCTCCCGCGTGCCTTGAAGTTCATCACTGAAATTCAGGGACTTGATGCGGCGTCGGACGGCTCCCCCCGTGGCTGTCCGACGTCGCTTCATTTTCCCCACTCTATTGATAATTGAGTGGTCAGGAACAATTGCTTGCGGTAGAGGAAAGACCGGGGCAGCGGGGCGGGCGAAGGCATTGAAAGGGACGTCATCCGATGACTGAAGAGACTCTCCCGTCGACCTGCTCAGCCAGGGGATGCGGGCAGCCGGCCACCTGGGCGCTGCTCTGGAACAACCCGAAGATCCATACCCCGGACCGGCGTAAGACATGGCTCGCCTGCGACGAACACAAGGAGAGTCTGTCCGACTTCCTGGGCCGCAGATCATTCCTGCGCGAGATCGAACCATTCACGGTGTGAAAGACCAGTAGCGAAAAAGCACATTTCCGGATTGGGCCGGTATGGACGTCAGCCGCCGATCGCGGACATGGGCCGGGTGGGTTGCAGGAAGCTCGGATCGTTGATGCCGTGGCCGGGTAGTTTCTTCGCCTGTGCGCGCCGCCAGCGATCGGCCAGTTCGTCGTCGTCGGCACCGCCGCGCAAAGCAGTCCGCAGGTCCGACTCGGTACGGGCGAACAGGCAGTCGCGGACCTGGCCGTCGGCGGTCAGCCTTACCCGGTCGCAGTCACCGCAGAACGGCCGCGTCACCGACGCGATGATGCCGACGGTTTGCGGCCCGCCGTGCACCAGGAACGACTCCGCCGGCGCACTCCCCCGGGTCGACGCATCGGCCGGTACCAGGCCGAACTGGTCTACCAACTGCTCGAGGATCTCGTCCGCGGTCACCATCGTGTCGCGGCTCCAGCCGTGCTGCGCGTCCAATGGCATCTGCTCGATGAACCGCAATTCATAGCTGCGATCCAGGCAGTATTCGAGCAACTCACCGGCCTGCAGTTCATTCACGCCACGCATCAGTACGGCGTTCACCTTCACCGGCGTGAGTCCGGCCGCCTGTGCGGCCTCGAGACCGGCGAGCACATCTTTCAATCGATCCCGCCGGGCCAACTGGACAAAAGTGTCCGGTCGAATAGTGTCCAGGCTCACATTCACCCGGCCCAGACCGGCATCCTTGAGGGCCTGCGCCTGCCGGGCCAGGCCGATCCCGTTGGTGGTCAGTGAGACCTCGGGCCGTAGCGACAGTGCCGTCGTACGCGTGACGATGTCGACCAGGCCGCGACGGAGCAGCGGCTCGCCGCCGGTGAAGCGGATCTCCCGGACGCCGAGATGGGTGACGGCGATCGAGACCAGGCGGACGACTTCGTCGTCGGTGAGCAGCTCCGGCTTGGCAAGCCAGTCGAGGCCTTCCTCGGGCATGCAGTAGGAACAGCGCAGATTGCAGCGGTCCGTGAGCGACACCCGCAGGTCCGTCGCGACCCGGCCGTACCGGTCCGCCAGCCCTGTCTGAGTCACCTCTTCGGTCGCTGTCACGACCCCAGCCTACGTGCCGGGCGCAGGCGGTTTCGGGGTATGGCTTAAGTTCGAGATGTGGGTCGCTTGATGAATGTCCGCTGGATCGCCGCCGCACTGGCAGTTCTCGTGCTTGCCGCAGTGTGCGTCCAGCTCGGTCGCTGGCAGCTGCATCGCCTGGACGAACGCAAGGCCCGCAACGACGTGACCCGGACGAATCTGTCCGCTCCCCCGGCGCCTCTCGACCAGATCGTCGGCCCCCAGGCCGTGGTCGGCGACCAGCACGCCTGGCGCACCGCGGTCGTCACCGGCCAGTACGACGCGTCCAAGCAGATCGTCATGCGCTACCGGAACGTGAACGACCGCCCCGGCTTCGAGATCGTCACTCCGCTGGTCCTTGCCGACGGCAAGGCCGTCCTGATCGACCGTGGCTTCCTGGCCCGCCAAGGCGCCGAACTCGCGCCACTCAGCATCCCCGCCGTACCGACCGGCCAGGTGACGGTCACCGGCCGCCTGCAGCGCAGCGAGCGCGGCGGCAGCACCAACGGCGGTACGCCGGACGACGGTACGGCGCGACTGATCAACGGGCCGGACTTCGCCAAGGCTCTCGGGCTGAACCTGTACGACGGTTACATGACCGTGGACAAGCAGGAGCCGGCCAACGACGCCGCGTTCGGCGCGTTCCCCGGGCCCGAGATCGACGACGGACCACACTTCTTCTACGCGCTGCAGTGGTTCTTCTTCGCCCTGCTGGCGATCGGTGGACTCGTCTACTTCTCCCGACAGGAGGACCGTGGTGACAGGTCAGCAGGAGACACCCCAGAGTCCGATCCCGAATCCGGCGCCGGGTCCCGGCCCGAAGAAGCGCGTGCCGGCGCGGCGGATTGAGGACTATGCGCTGATCGGTGACCTGCAGACGGCCGCACTGGTCTCCAAGCAGGGCTCGATCGACTGGCTGTGCTTCCCGAGGTTCGATTCACCCGCCTGCTTCGCGGCCCTGCTCGGCACCGACGACAACGGCCACTGGCGGATCGCCCCACGCGACGCCGACGCGATCAGCAGTCGGCACTACCGCGGTGACACCTTGATCCTCGAGACCGAGTGGTCGTCGGCGTCCGGTTCGGTCCGGGTGATCGACTTCATGCCACTGCGCGACGAGGCACCGGACGTCGTACGCATCGTGGAAGGGATCAGCGGGACCGTGGAGATGCGGTCCGAGCTGCGGCTGCGGTTCGACTACGGGCAGGTGGTGCCGTGGGTGCGGAACATCGACGGCCAGGTCGACGCGATCGCCGGTCCGGATGCCGTCTCGTTGCGGTCCGATGTCCATCAGCACGGGCGCGACTTCGCGACGTACGCCGATTTCCGCGTCTCGGCCGGGGACCGGGCCTGGTTCGTGCTCACCTGGCACCCGTCCCACCACCCGCCGCCGAAGCCGACCGACGCACTCGCCTCGCTGGAGCCGACCGAGACGTACTGGACCGAGTGGATCGCGCGGAGCAAAGGCGCGACCGAGTTCGGCGAGGAAGTCACCCGGTCGATCCTGACGCTGAAGGCACTCACGTACGGGCCGTCCGGCGGCATCGTCGCCGCGCCGACCACCTCGCTGCCCGAGTCGCTGGGTGGCGAGCGCAACTGGGACTACCGGTTCTGCTGGTTGCGCGACGCAACGATGACGCTGGCCGCGATGCTGCGTTCCGGGTACACCGACGAGGCGCAGGCCTGGCGGAACTGGCTGCTCCGCGCGATCGCCGGCTCGCCGCAGGACCTGCAGATCATGTACGGCGTGACCGGCGAGCGGCGGCTCAGTGAGTTCGTGGCCGACTGGCTCCCCGGGTTTGCCGCGTCGTCGCCCGTACGGATCGGGAACGCGGCCGCTGAGCAGTTGCAGCTCGACGTGTTCGGCGAGGTGATGGACGTCCTCGCGCTGGCCCGGGACGCGCAGATGATCGGCGCGAGTGACGAGGCCTGGGCCGTGCAGCGCGGGCTGATGCGCCACCTCAGCGAGGTGTGGGACCAGCCGGACGAAGGTATCTGGGAGGTCCGGGGCGGGCGCCAGCACTTCACCCACTCGAAGGTGATGGCCTGGGTCGCGTTCGACCGGGCCGCGCGGGCCGTCGATCGGTACGGGCTGGGTGGGCCGGCCAAGCAGTGGCGGGCGATTGCGGACCAGATCCACCGCGACGTCTGCGAGAAGGCGTTCGACCCGGATCGGAACACGTTCACCCAGGCGTACGGCAGCAAGGCGCTCGATGCCGCCGTACTGCTGATTCCGCAGGTGGGCTTCCTGCCGCCGACGGATCCGCGGGTGGTCGGGACGGTCGACGCCGTACAGCGGGAGCTGGCGGCGGACGGGTTCGTCCGGCGCTACCTGACCGAGCACACCGACGACGGGCTGAACGACGACGAGGGTGCGTTCCTGATCTGCTCGTTCTGGCTGGCCGACGCGCTGGCGATGATCGGCCGGGTCGGCGAGGCGCGCGAGCTGTACGAGAAGCTCGTTGCCCTGCGCAACGATGTGGGCCTGCTCGCGGAGGAGTACGACCCGCGCTCGGGCCGGATGCTGGGGAACTTCCCGCAGGCGTTCTCGCATCTCGGCCTGGTCAACACGGCCTGGCATCTGACCACGGCCGAGTCGCCGGTGCGGAAGTCGGCGTACTAGTTCCACGTTCTTGCCAACGGCCACGAACCGTCGAGGTGCGCGACGGAGTGTGGTGAGGCAGGATGGGCACGTGGACCTCGGACTGCGCGATCGCACCTACATCGTCACCGGCGCCAGCGCCGGACTCGGCTTCGCCACGGCGAAAGCCCTTGCTGCCGAAGGCGCCCGGCTGGTGATCTCCAGCCGCAACGAGGAGTCGATCGCGCGCGCCGCGGCCGAGCTCGGCGAGAACGTCGTCGGCATCCCGGTCGACAACGCCGACCCGGAGAGCGCGGAGCGACTGGCGGCGACCGCGATCGCCAAGTGGGGCGCGCTGCACGGAGCCTTGATCAGCGTCGGCGGTCCCCGGCCCGGCACGGCGCTCGACACCGACGAGGAGGACTGGCGCGCAGCGTTCGACAGCGTTTTCCTCGGCGGCTTGCGGATCGCCCGCTCGGTCGCTCGGGCCGGCGCCGAGGGTACGTCGATCGCGTTCGTACTCTCGTCCTCGGTGAAGTCCCCGATCGCCGGACTTGCCATCTCCAACGGCCTGCGCCCCGGCCTGGCGATGGTCGCCAAGACCCTCGCCGACGAACTCGGCCCGAACGGCACCCGCGTGAACGGTCTGCTGCCGGGCCGGATCGCCACCGACCGGTTGAAAGAGCTCGACAGCAAGGGTGGTGACCCGGAGGCGGCCAGGCGTGCCTCCGAGAAGACCATCCCCCTGCGTCGCTACGGCGATCCCGACGAGTTCGGCCGGGTCGCCGCGTTCATCCTCTCCCCCGCCGCCTCCTACATCACCGGCACGATCATCCCGGTGGACGGCGGGGCCTTGCGCTCGCTCTAGACCTCCTCTAGATCACGCTGAACCTCAGCCCCACTGGCCCGGCACGTAGTCGCCGGCCGGCTGTGGGTGATGATGTTGAGGCGGTTCCAGCTGTTCATGATCGCGATCGTGCCGATCAGGGCAGCGAGCTGCTCGTCGTTGTAGTGCTTGGCGGCGTTGGCCCACACGTCGTCGCTGACCCCGGACGCGGAGTCGGCGAGCCGGGTGCCTTCCTCGGCCAGCGCGATCGCGGCGCGCTCGGCCTCGGTGAAGACCGTCGCCTCCCGCCACGCCACGACCAGGTTGAGGCGTACGGCGGTCTCGCCGCGCTCGACCGCGTCCTTCGTGTGCATATCGACGCAGACCGCGCAGCCGTTGATCTGGCTGATCCGCAGCGCCATCAGCTCGAGCGTCTCGATCGGCACCCCGGCCGACCTCGTCGCCAGGCTGGCCGCGTTGATGCCCTTGATGAACTTCGTCGCGACGGGGTTGGTGAACAGGTCCAAACGGGCGTCCATTGTGGTGTCTCTCCTTAGCGGTTCAGTTGTTGACACCACTCCGACGAGACAGCGCGCTGAGGTGTGAGTCCGGCGAATATGAGTCCGGCGGGTGTCAGTCCAGCGCGATCCGGTTGCCCTGGTCGTCCCAGTGCTCGGCAACCTTCTTGCTCGGCTGGACCCGCGGCGGCTCCCCCGGCATCTTCGGGTAGTCGGGTGGGAAGTTCAGCTCGCCACCAGGCAGCTCCTCCCACAGCCGCAGCAGCGGCTCGAGCGGGTACGCCGTCTCGTCCATGTCGGCCCACGGATCACCGTCGGCGAGGTAGTCCGGAACCGTGTGCAGGTTGAACGCCCGCGGGTCGTCGACCTCGGCGAGCCCGTCCCAGGTCATCGGCGTACTGACCGGTGCACCCGGCCGGGGTCGCAGCGACCAGGCGCCTGCCACCGTGCGGTCGCGAAGGTTCTGGTTGAAGTCCAGGAAGATCGACGCCTCGCCGCGTTGTTCCTTCCACCAGGCCGTCGTCACACCGTCGTCGCGGCGCTCGAGCTCGCGACCGAGGCCGATCGCGGCGTGCCGGACCTCGTCGAAGGTCCACTCCGGCCGGATCCGCACATAGATGTGGATGCCCCGGTTGCCGCTGGTCTTCGGGTAGCCCTTCAGGCCCAGCTCTTCGAGCAGTTCGCGGGCGACGCCGGCCACCCTGCGGGCGTCGGTGAAGGTGGCACCGGGCTGGGGATCGAGGTCGAGGCGCAGCTCGTCGGGGTGGTCGAGATCGCTCCTGCGCACCGCCCACGGGTGGAAGGTCAGCGTGCCCATGTGCGCGGCCCACACGGCGGCGGCGGGCTCGGTCAGACACAGCTCGTCGATCGGGCGGTTGTTCGGCGTCAGGATGCGGCAGGTCTCGAGCCAGTCGGGCGCGCCCTTCGGGAGGCGCTTCGAGTAGAAGCCGTCCCCGGTCTGACGACCGGTCGCGTCCACCGACAGTGTCATCCCCTCGCGCCACCCACCGGGCCAGCGTTCCAGTGCGACCGGACGGTCGCCCGAGGCGTGCATGAACGCCGGGGCCACCTTGATGAAGTACTCGCAGACCTGCAGCTTCGTGACCTCCGGAGCCCAGTCGGTCGCCTCGTAGACAACCCGATCGGGGCTGGAGACCTTGACCTCGCGGTCTCCCACGGTGACCACCAACGCCGTGCTCTTCGCCATGCGGTGACGGTATCGCCCCGTACCGACCAAACCGGCCGGGCGCACGTGGAAAGGCAACTTTTCTCAACCTCTGGCCACGGTAGGTGACCGAGCGGTAACGTTCCAGCACCTCGTTCCTGGGGCGTGAGGCCCCCGGGACACCTCTGAAGGAGCACGAGGATGAACAGATCCGCCCTGTTCGCCGCTGCCGTCGCAGTGACGACCACCACCGCCCTCGGTCTGTCCAGTGCCACCACCGCCATCGGTGCACCGACCGCAGACCCCGTCCCCAGTCCCGCCACCGCCGTCGCCCGGGCCAAGGCAGCGATCGGCGACAACCTCGCCGTACTGCGTGCCACCGGCGCCGACGCGTTCGTGGTCAAGGACGTCATCGTCGACCCGGACGGCTCCAGCCATGTCCGGATGGACCGCACCATCGGCGGGCTCCAGGTCCTCGGGGGTGACGTCGTCGTACACCAGGCCAAGGACGGCAGCTTCAAGGGCGCCAGCCTGACGCTGGGTCGTACCGCCGACGTCAACCGGACTCCGAAGGTCAGCGTCGCGACGGCCACGTCGAAGGCCCTGACCCGAGGCCTGAAGGCCGAGGGCAAGCCCGCGCTGGTGATCGAGGCCCGCAAGGGCACGCCACGGCTGGCCTACCTGGTCACGACCGCCGGGACGCAGGCAGACGGTACGCCGAGCCGCATCACCACCACCATCGACGCGATCACCGGCGCCAAACTGGTCAGCGAGCAGCACATCGAGACCGCGACCGGTGACGGCCAGAGCCTGTACAGCGGGACCGTGCCGCTCGACACCACGGCGGCGACCGGTGGGTTCACGCTGACCGACGCGACCCGCGGCAACGGCTTCACCGCAGACGCGAACAACAAGACCGACTCGATCCTGTGCCAGCTCCTCCAGATCGGCTGCCCGGTGCCGACGCGGTTCACCGACGCGGACAACCACTGGGGCACGGGAACCAACGCGAACCGGGCCACCGCCGCCGTCGACGCGCACTACGGCGCCGCGACCACGTTCGACTACTACAAGACCGTGCACGGCCGGAACGGCATCTTCAACGACGGCAAGGGCGTCCCGAGCCGGGTGCACTACGGCACGAACTACGTGAACGCGTTCTGGGACGGCAAGCAGATGACGTACGGCGACGGCGACAACGTGGTCGCGGGCCCGCTGGTCTCGATCGACGTGGCCGGCCACGAGATGTCCCACGGCGTCACCGAGCACACCGCGAACCTCACCTACTCCGGTGAGTCCGGCGGCCTGAACGAGGCGACCAGCGACATCTTCGGCACCCTGGTCGAGTTCTACTCGAACAAGGCGGCCGACCCGGGCGACTACTACATCGGCGAGCGGATCATGAAGGACCGTCCGGCGCTGCGGTTCATGGACAAGCCGAGCAAGGACGGCAACTCGCCGGACTGCTGGTCCTCCGGCGTCGGCAACCTCGACGTGCACTACTCCTCCGCGATCGCGAACCACTTCGCGTACCTGCTCGCCGAGGGCACCGGAGCCAAGTCCATCGGCGGCCTGCCGCACGACTCGCCCACCTGCAACGGCACGTCGATCACGGGCATCGGCCACGACAAGCTCGGCAAGGTCTGGTACCGGGCCTTGACCACGTACATGACCAGCGGTACGACGTACGCCCAGGCCCGGACCGCGACCCTGAACGCGGCCACCGACCTGTACGGCGCAACCAGCACCGAGCGCGCGACCGTCGCGGCCGCGTGGTCGGCCGTAGCCGTGAACTGAACCGTTTGAGCTCGCCGGTCCTGTCCCACTGGGGTGGGCAGGACCGGTGATCAAACGTTTTGGCCATTGCCCGCGCCGTACGGGCGGACCTACCGTCTCAGCATGGGTGGGGAACCCGGGGGAAAGTCCGGACGGCCTGCGGCCACGCTGTTGGCAGCGCGGCCGTTACTGCTTGTCGTCGACGCTGACCCGGAGCGTCTGGAACGTGTCGAAACTGAACTGGAGCGAGGCTTCGGCGTCGACTTCAGAGTCCGTGGCGAGCTGACCGCTGCCGCCGCGATCAATTGCCTACAGCAAGCGCACGACTGGCAACAACGGGTCGCCGTCGTCCTGGTCGACCATGCGTTCGCCGACCAGACACGCGCCGAGGTCTTCGCCGCGTCCCGCACTCTGCACCCGGACGCGCGCCGGGCGTTGCTGATCGAGTGGGGCGCCTGGGCGGACCGTACGACGGCATCGGCGATCCTGTCCGCGATGTCGGTCGGCGATATCAACTACTACGTCCTCAAACCGTGGATCGCGAAGGACGAGCTGTTCCACCGGACCGTCGCCGAGTTCGTGCAGGAGTGGTCCCGCTACGAGGTGGCGAACCTGCGCGAGGTCGTCGTGATCGCCTCCGACCACTCGGTCCGGGCGCAGGCGGTCCGCAGTCTGCTGGCCCGCAACGGCATCCCGAGTGCCTTCCGGGCCAGCGGTACGCCGATGGCCGACGAGGTGCTGCAGTACATCGGCGAGCCGGATCCCGGTGACGGTGTGCTGGTGTGGATGGCGGCCGTGGGTGGCGCCGTACTGCATGATCCGACCGACGTGGAGATCGCCGAGGCGTGGGGTGTCTCGACGACCCTGGTCGAGGGTGCGGACACGGCGTTCGACGTACTCGTGATCGGGGCCGGTCCGGGTGGGCTGGCGGCCGCTGTCTATGCCTCGTCCGAGGGCCTGCGGACGTTGGTAGTTGAGCAGGAGTCCATCGGTGGGCAGGCCGGTACGAGTTCACTGATCCGCAATTACCTGGGGTTCTCGCGTGGGATTCGTGGGTCGGAACTGGCGCAGCGGGGGTATCAGCAGGCGTGGGTGTTCGGTGCGCACTTCGTGCTGATGCGGACGGTGGAGTCGCTGTCCCGGCGCGGTGACGAGTTCGTTGCCGAGATCGGTGACGTCGGTCAGGTGACCGCGCGGGCCGTCGTACTGGCCACGGGTGTGGCGTATCGGCGGCTCGACGTACCGTCGCTGGAGAAGCTGGTCGGGACGGGCGTCTACTACGGCGCGAGTGTGTCGGAAGCCCATGGTTTACAAGGGCTTGACGCTTGTGTCGTCGGTGGCGGGAACTCGGCCGGGCAGGCAGTGCTGCACCTGGCCCGGTACTGCCGGCAGGTGACGCTGGTGATCCGAGGCAAGGATCTGTCCTCGAGCATGTCTCAGTACCTGATCGATGCCATCGATGCCGCGCCCAACGTGACCGTGCGGGCCTCGAGCGAGATCGTCGGTGGTGGCGGGGACGGGCGGTTGCAGGAGATCAGGCTGCGCAATCGCGAGACGGGCGACGAGGACACGCTGGCCGCCGACGGGCTGTTCGTGATGATCGGCGCGGTCCCTGGAACGGGCTGGCTGCCGGAGGACGTGGGCCGGGACGCGCGTGGTTTCGTGCTGACCGGATCCGACGCGGCTGCCGATCCACATTGGGACACGGACCGGCCGCCGCAGCCGTACGAGTCGACGGTGCCGGGACTGTTCGCGGTCGGCGATGTCCGCTGCGGTTCGGTCAAACGGGTCGCCTCCGCGGTCGGCGAGGGCTCCGTGGTGGTGTCGCAGATCCACACCCATTTGAGGGTCTCGTCTGATGCCTGACCGGCGGTTCGTGTACACGCCGGCGATGATCGCCCTGACGTCGCTGGTGTTACTCGTACCGCTGGCCGGTCTGGCTTTGTTGCTGCGTATCCCCAAGCTCGATGTGCACTGGGAGCATCACCCGTCGCATTTCTGGCTCGTCCTGCTGACGGCCGGTTTGAGCGCCGTCCTCGCGTATGTGACCGGTGCGGCCGCTCTCCGGCGAGGTGATCCGCGGGTGCTGCTCGTGTCGATCGCCTTCCTGTCGGCATCCGGATTCCTTGGTCTGCACGCGTTGGCGACGCCGAAGGTGTTGCTCGATACCCCGAACGCCGGATTCACGTTGGCGACGCCGGTCGGGGTGGCGCTGGCGTCGGTGTTCGCGCTCTTGTCCAGCTTGAACCTCACGGGTCAGCGGGCCGTGGCCGCGGTCCGCTGGGGCCGGTGGCTTCGGGTCGGGTTGCTGGTCCTGATGGCGCTGTGGGCAGCGGCCTCGGTCCTGCGGTTGCCGCCGTTGCACGCGACGGCGGTGCCGGAGGTTGCCGACGGCATCCTTACGACTCTCGCCGTACCGGCGGTGCTGCTGTATGCCGTTGCGGCCGCGCGGTATCTGAAGACGTGGTGGGAACGGCCGTCGTTGATGGTGTTGTCGATGATCGCCGCGTTCGTGTTGCTCGGTGAGGCGATGATCGCGCTGGTGTTCGCACGGAACTGGGCGTTGTCGTGGTGGGAGTGGCACGTGCTGATGCTCGCGGCGTTCGTCCTCGTCGTGGCCGGCGTGCGGATCCAGTGGTACGAGGAACGGTTCGCGGATCTGTACCTGGAGGACACGATCTCCGGGCAGCGCGAGCTGAGCGTGCTGTTCGCGGACCTGGCCGGCTTCACCACGTTCTCCGAGAAGCACGATCCGGCCGAGGTCACCACGATGCTCAACACGTACTTCGAGGTCGTCGTCCCTCCCGTCGTACGGCGGCATGGCGGCGACGTGGACCGGATCATCGGGGACGCGCTGATGGTCACCTTCAACAAGCGCGGTAACCAACCGGACCACGCGGCCCGTGCGGCCGCCGCGGGACTCGCCTTGCAGGAAGCGGCAACCGCCGTACGCGCGGCACACCCGAACTGGCCGCTGTTCCGGGTCGGGATCAACAGCGGGATCGCATCGGTCAGCCTGCTCGGCACGGAGGGCGGTCGCACACACACGGTGATCGGTGACACGGTGAACGTGGCGTCGCGGATCGAGGGCAAGGCCCCGGGCGGTGGCGTCGCCATCGGTCCGGCCACCAAGGCCCTGCTCCCGGACGCCGTGACCGAGTCACTCGGAATGCTCTCGCTGAAGGGCAAGACCGAGCCGTTGGAGGTCCATCAACTGCTGGCACTGAGCGCTAACGAATGATCACCCGTGCCTTTGCGGGGCATACCTGGTGTTCACGTGTTGGACCTTGGCCCGGACTGGTCCGGGTGTGAGAATCCGGCACATGTCTGCCCTGAACCGATCACGGCGCCGCCTGGGCGCCCTCGTGATCACCTCCAGTCTCGCCTTCACCGGCGCTGTCGCGATCGTGGCGCAGCCGGCGAACGCCGCCTCCGCCGACGTACTGATCACCGAGGTGTACGGCGGCGGTGGCAACAGCGGCGCTCCGTACACGAACGACTTCGTCGAGCTGACGAACAACTCCGGCGCACCGGTCGACGTGAGCGGCTGGTCGATCCAGTACGCGTCCGCAGCCGGCACCAGCTGGCAGGTCACCCAGCTCACCGGGACCATCGCCCCGGGTGCGGCGTACCTGGTCCAGGAAGGCGCCGGCGCGGGGAACGGGCAGCCGATGCCGACCCCGAACGCCTCCGGCGGCATCCTGATGTCGGCCACCGCCGGCAAGGTCGCGCTGGTCACCAGCCAGACCGCGCTGACCTGCGGAGCGACCTGCCACGCCGACCCGACCGTGAAGGATTACGTCGGCTACGGCACGGCGACCGACTTCGAGACCGCTGCCGCGCCAGGGCTGTCGAACAGCACCTCGGCCGCGCGCGTCGACGCGACGAAGGACACGGACAACAACAGCACCGATTTCGCCGCCGGCAACCCGTCACCGGGCACGGTCACCTCGACGCCGACCGAGCCGCCGGTGGACGCGAAGATCCACGACATCCAGGGCGCCGCGCATCGATCGCCGCTCGCCGGCAAGCTGGTCCAGAACGTCACTGGTGTCGTGACCGCGAAGACCACCAACGGGTTCTGGTTCCAGGACACCCAGCCGGACACCAACCCGGCGACCAGCGAGGGCGTGTTCGTCTTCACCAGCTCCGCGCCGACGGTGTCCGTCGGTGACGCCGTGACGGTGGCGGGCATGGTCGCCGAGTTCCGTCCCGGCGGTTCGGGTGGCACCACGAACCTGACCACCACGGAGATCACCAACCCGACGGTCACGGTCACCGGGACCGCCGCCGTACCGGCTGCGACGATCGTCGGCCCGGGCGGCCGGGTGCCGCCGTCGACCGTGATCGACAACGACTCGTCCGGTGACGTCGAGACCACGAGCACGTTCGACCCGGCCCAGGACGGACTCGACTTCTGGGAGTCGCTGGAGGGCATGTGGCTGGGCATCAATCAGCCGCAGGTCACCGGCCCGACCAGCTCCTTCCGTGAGCTGTCCGTCGTACCGGCCGGCGCCGGCGTGCGGACCGTCCGCGGCGGCATCCTGCTGCAGAAGGCCGACAGCAACCCTGAGCGGGTCCTGCTCGACGACGTGCTGGTGCCGATCCCGGACGCCAAGACCGGGGACAAGCTGGCCGGCGTAGTGAAGGGCGTGCTTGATTACTCCTTCGGCAACTTCAAGTTCCTGCCGACGGTGACGCCGACCGTGGTGGACGGTGGTGTGAAGCGGGAGACGACCAAGGCCTCGTCGCCGGTGCAGGTGTCGGTGGCCACGTTCAACGTGGAGAACCTCGACCCGTCCGACGGTCCGGCCAAGTTCGACGGACTGGCCCAGGCGGTGGTGACGAACCTCCGCTCGCCGGACATCCTCGGTCTCGAGGAAGTGCAGGACAACGACGGCGCCACGAACTCCGGCACCACGGCCGCGAACCTCACCCTGGACACGCTGGTCGCGGCGATCCAGAAGGCGGGCGGACCGAAGTACACCTACCGCCAGATCGACCCGGTCAACAACGCCGAGGGTGGCGAGCCGGGCGGCAACATCCGGGTCGCGTTCATGTACCGCACCGACAAGCCGGTGAAGTTCGTCGACCGGGCAGGCGGCGGCTCGACGGTCGCGACCACGATCACCACCGACCGGTTCGGCAAGCCGCACCTGAGCGCCTCGCCCGGTCGGGTCGACCCGGCGAACCCGGCCTGGGCCGCCACGCGGGTCCCGCTGGCCGGCGAGTTCACCTGGCTCGGACAGAGCCTGTTCGTGGTGGTCAACCACTTCAGCTCCAAGGGTGGCGACGACCCGCTCTGGGGCCGGACGCAGCCGCCGGTCCAGGTGACCGCGCCGAAGCGGCACCAGCAGGCTGAGGCGGTCCGCGGGTTCGTGGACCAGATCCTCGCGAAGGACAAGGGCGCGAACGTGGTCGTGCTCGGCGACCTGAACGACTTCGACTGGTCCGAGACCGCCGACATCCTGGTGGGATCCGGCAAGACCGCCCTGATCGACATGCCCCGGACGCTGCCGCTGAAGGAGCGCTACAGCTACGTGTTCGAGGGCAACAGCCAGATCCTCGACCAGATCCTGATCTCCCAGAACCTCCGCCCGGCCTCGTCGTACGACGTGGTGCACATGAACGCGGAGTTCCCGGACCAGATCAGCGACCACGACCCCCAGGTCGTGCGGGTGATCCCGCTCCCGTCCTGGGTGCACTGATTGCGGGAGTCTTACGTGCGGTGACCGGGCCGGGGTTTTCCTTGCCCGGTCACCGATACTTGTGATGTGACTGATCAGACCAAGCAGTACGCCGTACAGAAGTCAGACGCGGAGTGGAAGACGCAGCTCTCCCCCGCCGAGTTCCACGTGCTGCGCAAGGCCGGCACCGAGCGGCCGTTCGTCGGTGAGTACACCGACACCAAGACGGTCGGTGTCTACAAGTGCCGGGCCTGCGACGCGGAACTGTTCCGGAGCGAGACCAAGTTCGACTCGCACTGCGGCTGGCCGTCGTTCTTCGCCCCGCTCGCCGAGGACCGGGTCGACTACATCGAGGACCACGACCTCGGCATGAAGCGGGTCGAGGTCCGCTGCGCCAACTGCGGCTCCCACCTCGGCCACGTCTTCGAGGGCGAGGGCTACGGCACCCCGACCGACCTCCGCTACTGCATCAACAGCATCAGCCTGACCCTCACTCCCGCCTGATCCTGCGCCTGATCCAGGTCCGTCACCCGGTGACGGATTAGAGTGAGCCAGTGCCTGATGACATTCGGAGACCGCGCGTACTCGATGTTCTGGCGGCCGACGAGCCGTGGGAGGTCCCGGACGCGTGGCTGGCGGGGATCCGCAGGCAGCTGAAGGCCTGGGCGGACGACCCGCAGGTGTTGCGGCCGCTGCGGGCGGGCGCCTTCCCTGACTTCGCCAAAGGCACACCGGCGGCGGTCTGGTTCACTCACCAGATCGCCCCGCTGCTGACCGGCTGGATCCCGGTCCTGCATGGCGAGTACGCCGATATCTCCGGTGAGATCACGCGCGACTTCTACCGGCCGACGGTCCGGCTGGGCGGTGCCGGACACCTGATCCGGGTCGCACCGGCCGACTGGCCGCTGCAGATGATCGCCGGTGCGCGCGGCTTCCGTGAGCCCGGCCGGCGGCAGGCGCTCCAACTGTCCCGGGACGCGGTGCGCCTGTTCATCGACGCGCCACCGATGACAGCCCGCGCGACAGCCCTGACCGCGGCGTTCGACCGCGTGCTGGCTGACCGCGAGGCGACCGACCTGCACGTCACCGGTGAGTACGACGCGATCGCGAAGTACTGGCGGGCCGAGGCGCTCCACGAGGACGAACGCGCGGCGCTGCCGGAGCTGAGCGGTGCGACGTCAGCCCTGCGCTACACGCTGCGGATGATGCGTGACACGCACGCCCGGCTGCTGATGGTGGTCCCGGACGAGTACGCCGGCGACTTCGCGGACCTGCTGGCCGGGCTGATCCTGGCCACCGGGCTCCGGGGTATCCCCCAGAACGTGGCCCAGATCCTGGGCAGTGCGACCGAGGACGTGCAGAAGGCCCTCGGCAACCTCCGGACCGGTTTCGACCCGCACGTCTGGCTGGCGAACAACACCGCCTGGCTGGCTCACGCCGTACGGCATGACCATCGGGCTGTCGCGCGGGCCTGGGCTGCTGCCGCGACTCGGGTGTCGGTGCACCTGGCCGGCGTACTCGGGGACGCGCCTTGGCCTGAGCCTGAGGTGCCGGATCTCGGTGCGCTCTTCCGCCTGCTGGACCGGGAGCGCTGGCAGGTTGTCGACGCCCACGTCGAACCCGAGAAGAAGCCCGAGCCCCTGGCAGCACCCGTCCGGAAGCCGGCGGTCAGGGCCGCCGCCGCCGAGCCTGAGGCTGGGACTGAGCCTTTGGCTGAGGTCGCCCAGTTGGCTGAGGTCCGGGCGATCCCGCGGGACACGTCGATCCCGGCGCCGGAGACGTACGACGACCCGCTCGCCGAGCTGGACGCCCTGATCGGGCTGGAATCGATCAAGGACTCCGTCCGCCGGATGGTGGCCGAGATCAAGACCAACCTGCGCCGCCAGGAGCTCGGCCTGCCGAGTCACGAGCGCGCCCGGCACATGGTGTTCGTCGGCAAGCCCGGTACGGCGAAGACGACGATCGCCCGTCTGCTCGGCCGGATCTACAAGCAGCTCGGCGTCCTCGAGAAGGGCCACGTGATCGAGGTCGACCGCTCCGACCTGGTCGGTTCCAGCGTCGGTACGACGGCGCCGATCACGGCGGCCAAGTTCCGCGAGGCCCTCGGCGGCGTGCTGTTCGTCGACGAGGCCTACACCCTGGTTCCCGACAACAGCCCGGGCGACTTCGGCCTGGAGGCCGTCACCACGATCCTGAAGATGATGGAGGACCATCGCGACGACTGCATCGTGATCGTGGCCGGGTACCACCGCGAGATGCAGCGGTTCATGGAGTCCAATACCGGTCTGGCGTCGCGGTTCCCGAAGCTTCTGTCGTTCAGCGAGTACGACAACAAGCAGCTCGTCGCGATCTTCGAGCTGCAGGCCCGGCAGAAGGGCATGCTCTACACCGACGCCGTGCTGGACGTGGTCCGCGGGGTCATCCCGCCGGCGCCGCGGGCGCACAACTTCGGCAACGGCCGGTTCATCCGGAATGTGCTCGAGGAAGCCATCTCCAACCAGGCGACGCGCCTGTCCGAGCGCGACCCGGACACCCTGACCGAGCGCGATCTGCGCGAACTGCTCCCGGAGGACGTCAAGCCACCGACGTCGATGCGCGCCGAAGACTACCTGTTCCAAAAACCAGGAACCTAGATCGGCGTTGCCAGGGCTACTGGGTTGCCTTCGGGGTCGGCGAGGTAGGCCTGGCGTTCGCCCCAGGGCATGTTGGCCGGCTCCTGCAGGATCGGGTGGCCGGCGGTGCGGAAGAGTTCCACGTCGACGTCGACGTCATCGACGTACACGAAGAGCTCGAAGCGGGGCGCCGTGCCGACGGTGATGCCGAGTTGGGCCTCGGGCCAGTTGGCGTCAGAGATCCCGAGCGAGGAATCGCCGCGCTCGAGGCCGACGTAGTGCGGGTCGCCTTCGAGCGGGAACTGGTACGTCGACTCGTACCCGAGCAGCGCGTAGAAGTCCACGGACCGGCGGACGTCGGCGACGTACAGGACCGGGAATGCCTTGCGGTGCCCAGAGTTGGCCACCGGGTCAGGCCAGGTTGGCGACCAGGTCGCCCAGTTCGGCCCGCTTGCCGGTGTAGAACGGGACCTCCTCGCGCACGTGCCGCCGGGCCGTGGACGCGCGCAGGTCGCGCATCAGGTCGACCATCCGGTGCAGCTCGTCCGCCTCGAACGCGAGCATCCACTCGTAGTCGCCCAGCGCGAACGACGCCACCGTGTTCGCCCGGACGTCGGGGTAGGTGCGGGCCATCTTGCCGTGCTCGGCGAGCATGAACCGCCGCTCCTCGTCCGGCAGCAGGTACCACTCGTACGACCGGACGAACGGGTACACACAGACGTACGCCCGCGCCTCCTCGTCGGCCAGGAAGGCGGGGATGTGGCTCTTGTTGAACTCGGCCGGCCGGTGCAGCGCCAACTGCGACCAGATCGGCGCGAGGTGCCGCCCGAGCCGCGACCGGCGCAGCGCGTGGTACGCCTTCTGCAACGCATCCGAGGTCGGCGCGTGCCACCAGACCATGAAGTCGGCGTCGGCCCGGAAGCCCTCGACGTCGTAGAGCCCGCGGACCACCACGTCGTCGTCGGCCAGCAGCTTCGCCAGCAGGTCGGACAGCTCAGCGGTCAGCTCGTCCCGGTCCGCATCACCCAGCGGGGTCTCCACCTTGAAGACCGACCACATGGTGTAGCGGATCACATTGTTGAGTTCACGAGCCTTCGGCTTCTCTGTCACGTTGCCATTGTCTCCAATGTCTTCAGGTGCGCCTGCACCCGGGTGGCCGCCTGACCACCCGACACCACGCACGCAGCGATTCCGACACCCCGGTACGCCGCTCCGCACACAGCCAACCCCGGCTCCGCGCCGACCGCGGCGTCCACCCGATCGATCCGGTCCAAGTGACCCACGGCGTACTGCGGAAGCCCGCCACCCCACCGGGTCACCAGTGATCCGACAACGGGTCCCTGCAACCCCATCGCACGCTGCAGGTCCGCGACGGCGAGCGCCACGAGCTCGTCGTCGGACCGCTGCAGCACGTACTCCTCGCCGATCCGCCCGACCGAGGCCCGCAGGACCGCCAGCTCTCCCCCGGCATCACCCGACCATGCCCACTTGTTGTGCGAGTACGTCGACGCCTTGATCGTCCGCCCTTCGACCGAGGGCACGAGGAAGCCGGACCCGGTCGCTTCAACCGGCCAATCCTGCTTCCGGACCGCCAGCGTCACGATCGCCATGCTCGCGTACTCGATCGCCGCCAGCTCGGTCGATGCCGCCGGCACCAACTCGGCCAACATCCGGGCCGCGGGCGACGCCGGTACGGCGACAATCACCGCGTCGGCCTCAAGCCGGGTCGGTGCGGGGACCGGTCCGGCCTCCAGCGAATACCCGGTGGCTGTGCGGGTGATCCGTCGTACGGCGAGATTGCGGCGGATCTCGACGCCGCGATCGATCAGGTCCTGCTCGAGCGCGGTGATGATCCGGTTGATTCCGCCCACGACACCCGCGAACACCGGTTGACCGGCGCGCTTCTTGCCCGCCTCCCGCAGTTCGGCCGTCGCCGCGAGGAGGCTCGGGGCGGTCCGCAGCTTGGCGTAGAGGTCGGGAACCGCGGCCGCCAACGAGATCTCTTCGGCCTTACCGGCGTACACCCCGCCGAGCAGCGGGTCGATCAGCTTGTCCGTCACCGCCGAGCCCATCCGCTCGGCGACGAACCGCCCGATCGCGACGTCCTCGGTCAGCGCAGGCACCGGCAGGTCGGCCTCGTGCGCGACCGCCTCGGCAGCCTCGGGACCCAGTACGTCGATCGTTGTGGCCGGGTCCATCGGGACGCCCATCACGGTCGGTGGGATCGCCCGGATCTGGTCACCGATCCACAGCCCGGCAGACAGGCTCTCCGGATGCACGATGTCGTCCGCCAACCCGACCGCGCGGATCAGGTCGACGGCCTCCGGTCGCCGGGCCAAGACCGACTCGGCACCAAGGTCGACCGGCACGCCCTCGAGCTCAGCGCCCACCAGCTTGCCGCCGAGCCGCGGCGAGCCTTCGAGCACGGTGATCTGCGGCGGGTTGGGTCCGCTCGCCAGCGCGTGCGCAGCCGCCAGCCCGCTGATCCCGCCGCCGACGACCACTACCCGGCTCAAGCGTCCTCCAGCATCAGCTCGTACTTGTTCCCCGGGCCCAGCTCCGTGTGCGAGTCACCGACCACCCGGAAGCCGACTCGCGTCAGCACCGCCCGCGACGCGCCGTTCCGCACCGACGCGCCCGCCCACAGCGTCGACAGCCCGTACTCCGTGGCGGCGAGCGCGATGACCGCGCGGACACCAGCCGTGGCCAGCCCTCGCCCGGCCGCCTTCTCCGCGATCCGGTAGCCGAGCTCGGCCGACCCGTTCTCCAGGTCCACCAGGTTCACCCGCCCGACCACCGCGCCGGAGGCGTCCACGAGGACGTGGAACCGGCAGATCCCGGCGGCCTGCTCGGTCAGCAGAGCGGCGTGCCGGGTCGGGAAGGAGGCGAAGTACTCGTCACCGCGATCCAGGATCCACTGGGCGAAGTACTCCCTGTTCTCCAGCTCGAACGCGAGGACGGCGTCCGCGTGCGCCGGGGTCAGGAGTTCCAGCGTGACCTCGTGGTCAGGCAGATACATGGCCCGCCTTCGAGTGGACGTACCGGACGATGCGGGTCAGGACCTCCGGATCCGCGGTCGGCGGGACACCGTGACCGAGGTTGAAGATGTGTCCGGGCGCCGCCTTGCCCTCGAGCAGGATCCGGTCGATCTCGGGCTCGATCGCGTCCCACCCGGCGAACAGCAGGGCCGGGTCCAGGTTGCCCTGGACGGGCTTCGGACCCGCGCGTCGTACCGCTTCGTCCAGGGGTACTCGCCAGTCGACCCCGACGACGTCGGCGCCGGCCGCGCTCATCAGGCCGAGCAATTCGCCCGTGTTCACGCCGAAGTGGATCCGCGGTACGCCGTACGACGCCATCGCCTCGAACACCTTCGCCGAGTGCGGCTGGACGAACCGTTCGTAGTCCCGCGGCGAGAGTCCGCCCGCCCACGAGTCGAACAGCTGGATCGCGGACGCGCCGGCCTCGACCTGGACGGACAGATAGGCGATCGCCACGTCGGCGAGCCGGTCGGCGAGCGCATGCCAGAGCTGCGGGTCGCTGTACATGAGCGCCTTCGTCTTCGCGAAGTCCTTGCTCGGCCCACCCTCGACCAGGTACGACGCCACCGTGAAGGGTGCGCCCGCGAAGCCGATCAGCGGGGTCTCGCCGAGCTCGGTCACGAGCTGCTTGACCGCGTCGGTGGTGAACTGGACGTCGGCCGGCGTGACCGGGCGAACCGCTGCGAGGCCGGCCGCGTCCCGGATCGGGTCGGCGACGACAGGGCCGACTCCCGGCTTGATCTCGATGTCCATACCGGCCGCCTTCAGCGGCAGGACGATGTCGGCGTAGAAGACCGCCGCGTCGACGCCGTAACGGCGCACCGGCTGCAGCGTTATCTCGACAACGAGGTCCGGACGCATACAGGACTCGAGCATCGTGATCCCCTCGCGGATCGCGCGGTACTCGGGCAGGGCGCGGCCGGCCTGGCGCATGAACCACACCGGAGTGTGCGGCCCGGGTTCACCCCGGGCGGCGAGCAGGAAGGCGGACCGGGCAACAGAGGTTTGCGTCGAGGGCACACATGGATGATGCCACGCGGCGTTTTCGCGTCTGAGCGTGCGGTCGCGGCCTGTTACCGGCGCGTCGTCGCCAGCGTCGGTGTGTAATCAGTCGTAGGCTGCGAAGCATGGGTGCCCGCAAGCAGGTCGACGCGCCACCCGCGGAGTTCGCCGAGGCCGTGACGCAATTGCGCGGAGCTCGGTTCCGGCCCGAGGTCTTCGTCGAGGAGATGCCCGCGCCGCAGCGGATCGCTCCGCATGCGGCGGCGGTCAGCGCCGACGTGACGGTCGACGGTGACGATGTCGCCACCGGCCGCCTCGTCATCCTCTACGACCCGGACGGGAACGACGCCTGGCAGTCGACCTTCCGCTGTGTCGCGTACGTGCGCGCCGCCGTCGAACCGGAGATGGTGACCGACGCGCTGCTCGGTGGCGTGGGCTGGACCTGGTTGATGGAGGCGCTGGCGGACCGGGGCGCAGATTTCCTGGCCCCGAGCGGTACCGTCACCAGAGTGGTATCGGAAAGCTTCGGCGGTATGGCCGACGACGACGCGACGGCGGAACTCGAGATCCGTGCGTCCTGGAGCCCGGTGCCGGGAGCTGACGGCAGCGTGGATGTGACCCGGCACGCTGAGGCGTGGGGCGAGGTGCTCTGCACAGCGGCCGGATTGCCGCCGGTTCCGCCTGGGGTCGTCGCGATGCCGACCCGGCGCGGACAGCGGGGCCGATGAGCCCAGCCGAAACCCAGCAGCCGCAGCCCGTCCCGGACGACCCGACCGCGAACCTTCCGTTGCTCGAGCTCCGTGACGGGCTCTCCGAGGTCATCGACACCGACCCGGCACTGGCCGAGGTCGTCGATGCGTTCCGCTCCGGCACCGGCCCGGTCGCCGTCGACGCCGAGCGCGCCTCCGGCTACCGCTACTCACACCGTGCGTACCTGGTCCAGCTGCGCCGCGAGGGCTCCGGATCAGCCTTGATCGACCCGATCCCGTTCGGTGACCTGTCCTCACTCGGTGACGCGATCGTCGACACGGAGTGGATCATCCACGCCGCCAACCAGGACCTGGCCTGCCTGGCCGAGGTCGGGATGGTGCCGCGTTCGGTCTTCGACACCGAGCTCGCCGGCCGCCTGCTCGGTTACCCGAAGGTCGGCCTGGCCTCACTGGTCAGCGAAGTCCTCGGCTACCGGATGCGCAAGGAGCACTCGGCCGCCGACTGGTCGACCCGCCCGTTGCCCGCACCCTGGCTCGTGTACGCCGCACTCGACGTCGAGATGCTGATCGAGCTCCGCGATGCGATCGAGCAGGAGCTCCGCCGGGACGGCAAGTGGGAGTGGGCCGAGCAGGAGTTCGCCGCGATCCTCGACGCCCCACCGAAAGAGCCCCGGCCGGACCCGTGGCGCCGTACGTCCGGGATGCACCGGGTCCGCAATCGCCGGAGTCTGGCCGTCGTACGGGCGTTGTGGGAAGCGCGCGACCAGATCGCCGAGTCCGCGGACATCTCCCCCGGGCGGATCCTGCCGGACGCGGCGATCGTCGAGGCCGCGTCGGCGATGCCGGCCGACCGGGACACGCTGCAGAAGCTGACCGCCTTCAAGGGCCGCGGCGCGCACCGCCACATGCGGACCTGGTGGGAGGCGATCGACCACGCGCGCCGGCTCCCCGACTCCGAGCTCCCGAAGCAAGGCCCCCGGTACGACGGTCCGCCGCCGGCCCGCGCCTGGGCCGACCGGGACCCGGACGCGGCGGCTCGGTTGTCCGCCGCGCGGACCGCGGTCGCGGAGATCGCCGAGGCGCACCGGCTACCGACCGAGAACCTGCTCTCCCCCGACACGATCCGTCGGCTGGCCTGGTCCCCACCGCCGGAGTTAGACCTCGAGGTGGTGACGACCTTCCTGCGCGAGCACCATGCCCGCGGCTGGCAGATCGCCCTCACCGCCGAGACCCTAACCGACGCCATGGCAACCGAGGCCCCCGCCAAACCCCTGGACTAACCAGCCGGCCGGAACAGCGAGCTCTGCACGTACTGCATCGCGTTGAGGAACTTCTGGTCACCGAACCGGCGCCCGATTTCGGCCTCGTCCACGATCTCGATCCGGGTCTGCAGCCAGTACAGGTTCCCGAACGGGTCGTGCACCCGCGCGACGACGTCACCCCAGAACAGATGCGTCGGCTCGGTCACCACCGTGCTGCCGGCCGCGACCGCGTTCTTCACCGCGGTCTCGACGTCCGGCAGGTAGAAGCGCAGGAACGCCGGGGTCGGCGGCCAGTCCGACTGGTCAAACATCATCACCACCGAGTCCCCGATCCGCATCTCGGCGTGCCCGATGCGGCCATGGTCGTCGACGACCCGGCCGCCCAGGTCCTCGGCACCGAACGCGGCAGCGAGGAAGTCCATCAGGCCGGCCGTGTCGTGGCCGATGATCCACGGCGTGACCGAGTGATAGCCCTCGGGGATCGGCGTGACGGTCATGATCGTGCTCCTTTGGTGGTTGGTTGGTACCACCGTAGGAGCAGATCAGGACGGGTTCTGGCCGCTACTTGGCGAGCTGGGTCTCGATCGCGCCGACGACCTCGTCGGACTCCGGCTCGGTGCGCGGGCGGAACCGGGCCGCGATCGTGCCTTCCGGGGTGATCAGGAACTTCTCGAAGTTCCACTGCACGTCGCCGGCCTCACCCTCGGCGTCCGGCGTCAGGGTCAGCTCGGCGTACAGCGGGTGCCTGCCGTCGCCATTCACCTCGAGCTTGTCGAGCATCGGGAAGGTCACGCCGTACGTCGTCGAGCAGAACGTCTCGATCTCCTCCGCCGTGCCCGGCTCCTGGCCGCCGAACTGGTTGCACGGGGCACCGAGGACGGTGAAGCCGCGGGATGCGTACCGCTCCTGCAGCTTCTCCAGGCCCTCGTACTGCGGGGTCAGACCACACTTGGACGCCACGTTGACGACGAGGATGGTCTTGCCTTTGTACTCACCGAGCGAGGTGTCCGCACCGGACAAGGTGGTCAAAGGGATGTCGTACAGGCTCATGCTGTTCCTTGGGAGGTTGGAAGGTAACGGGCGAGAAAGTCTTCGGTACGCCGCCACGCGAGCGCGGAGGCGTCCGCGTGATGGAAGGCCGGCAAGGGGTTGTCGAAGGCATGACCGGCCTCGGGATAGCGGTGGATCTCGGCATCACCGAGGGCCGGGACGACCGTGTCGGGATCGACGTAGGTGTCGGCGTCGCCGAAGTGGTGCAGGCTGGTCGCGGTCACCTGCGGTGCGAGCTCGAGCAGGCCGGGTATCGCGGAACCGTAGTAGCTCACCAGCACATCCGGCGACGAGACCGCGGCGACGTTGAACCCCAGCCCACCGCCGAAGCAGAACCCGACGATCCCGACGCCCTTGTCGCGGCCGCGGACATACTCCAGCGCGGCCACGGAGTCGATGACGGCCTGGTCCCAGTCGACCCGCTGCATGATGCCGATGGCGCGGTCCAGCACCTCCGGGTCGGACTCGTCCAGCGACCTGTCGTCCAGCCGCCAGTAGATCTCCGGCGCGACCACGTAGTACCCGAGGGCAGCCAGATCCGCGGCACGTTGCTGGATGTAGTCGGAGACCCCGAAGATCTCCTGCAGGAGGAGCAATCCGGGGGCGTCACCGTCGGCGTCGCCCCACTCGTGGACTGGCATCAAACCTGAGCCGGTATCGATCTCCAAGGTCACATCGTGAAGCCTACTGGTCGCCTAGCGAACTTCCACGGCCTCTTGTCTCGTGGGCGTCTGCACGGGCGCGGGCATCCACAGCTTCGATTCCTCGATGGCCGCGGTCAGCAGGTTGTACAGCCGCTCGTCCGGGTTCGGTACGCAGGCCTGCGAGATGCCCTCGACCGCACACGACACGGCCCGGGGTGCGGTCCGGCGCGCGAAGTCCGGCGTACCCCTGCGGGCTCGGGCGGTGAAGGAACGGGCCCACTTTGTTGCGGACGGGACCGACTCCAGGACCGCGAGCGAGTCCGGCTCGACGTCGTCCAGTGGGCGACCGTCCAGCGCGGCCAGGTGCTTCTCCCCCACCAGCAACGCCACAGCCAGGATGTACTGCCGCTCCTGCGAGACCACGGGCAACGCCTGCTGGATGCAGCGCGCGGTCACCCTTGGTACGACGTGAGGGTCCTCAGGCGTCAGCCCGATGACCGATGGGATGAGTGGCGCCAGCCGGGACCGGCCGGCGTCCGTCGTACAGTCGTTGACGTCTCGGGCCACGCCCGCGAGCAGCGGGTGCGTGCAGGCCGGATGGTCCGACCAGGGCTCGCCGGCCAGGTACGAGGCGAACTCCATGAAGCAGGCGCCCTTGCGAGGGTTGCGGTGCTTGCCCCGGCTCAGGACCGGTACGGCGAGATCAAAGTTGTTCATTGAACGGCTCCCCATAGCTACCTGGCTCCAGCATGCGCCGATTCGGGGCGGTTCGCCACGGGTCACGCCTGAGTGACGGTCTCGCTGTGCTTTGTGACCGGCCGCACAGCGCGTGGCGGTTGGGGAGTTGTGTTACCGACGGGTAGCCTAGGGGTAGCTTTCCCGACCCCAGAGGAGCGCCCCCGTGCCCCGTGAGATCCGCGATGTCGTGTTCGTCGACGGCGTTCGCACCCCGTTCGGCAAGGCCAAGGGCCAGTACGCCGAGACGCGTGCCGACGACCTGGTGATCAAGTGCATCCGGGAGCTGCTGCGACGCAACCCGTCGCTGCCCCCGGAGAAGGTGGAGGAGGTCGCCATCGCGGCCACCACCCAGATCGGCGACCAGGGTCTGACCATCGGCCGGACCGCAGCTCTGCTCGCGGGCCTGCCGAACACCACTCCGGGCTACGCCATCGACCGGATGTGCGCGGGCGCGATGACGGCCGTGACCACCCTCGCGTCGGGCATCGCCTTCGGCGCACAAGACGTGGTGATTGCCGGCGGGGTCGAGCACATGGGCCGGCACCCGATGGGTGAGGGCGTCGACCCGAACCCGCGGATCATCTCCGAGAAGCTCGTCGACACCTCCGCCCTCGTGATGGGGTCGACCGCGGAGAACCTGCACGACCGCTACCCCTCGATCACCAAGCAGCGCGCCGACGCGTTCGCGGTCGCCTCCCAGGAGCGCGCGGCCAAGGCCTACGCGAACGACCTGATCCAGCCGGACCTGGTGCCGATCGCGACCCGGTCGGCCGAACAGGGCTGGGGCTACGCCACCACCGACGAGCCGATGCGCCCGGGCACCACGATGGAAGACCTGGCCAAGCTGAAGACTCCGTTCCGCCCGCACGGCCGGGTCACGGCGGGCAACTCTGCCGGGATCAACGACGGCGCGACCGCCGCGCTGATCACCTCGGCCGAGGCCGCCGCGGAGCTCGGCCTGAAGCCTAAGATGAAGCTGGTCTCGTACGGCTTCGTCGGCGTCGAGCCCGAGGTGATGGGCTTCGGCCCGGTCCCGGCGACCGAGAAGGCGCTGAAGCTGGCCGGGCTGACGATCGACGACATCCAGGCCTTCGAGGTGAACGAGGCGTTCGCCGTCCAGGTGCTGGCGTTCCTGGAGCACTACGGCATCGCGGACGACGACCCGCGGGTCAACCCGTACGGTGGCGCGATCGCGTACGGCCACCCGCTGGCCTCGTCCGGCATCCGGCTGATGAACCAGCTGGCCAAGCAGTTCGAGCAGCGCCCCGAGGTCCGCTACGGCCTCACCACCATGTGCGTCGGCCTCGGCATGGGCGGCACGGTCATCTGGGAGAACCCGAACTGGGAAGGGAACGCGGCCGCATGAGCTTGCAGGAACTGATTTCCGAGGCCGTCGCCATCGAGACCGATGAACTGGTGACTTTTGCCCACTCCCGGGACGTGGTGCTGCCGGGTAAGGCCGGCACGATGGCGCTGATCACGCTCGACAACGGGCACGACCACACCAAGCCGAACACGTTCGGACCCAAGGGTCTGGCGTCGCTGAATGAGGCGATCGACGCGGCGCTGGCTCGGGACGAGATCGTGGCGATCGGTGTGACCGGGAAGCCGTTCATCCTGGCCGCGGGTGCGGACCTGACCGGCGTACCGAAGCTGACGGATCGTGAGCAGGCGCTGAACCTGGGCCGGATCGGTCACGGTGTGATGCGCAAGCTCGTCGACGGCGGCAAGCCGTCGTTCGCGTTCGTGAACGGGGTGGCGCTCGGCGGTGGCCTCGAGGTCGCGCTGCACGCCACGTACCGGACCATCTCGGTCGCGGCCGGCATGCTGTCGACGCCCGAGGTGTTCCTCGGTCTGCTCCCGGGCTGGGGTGGCAACTTCCTGCTGCCGAACCTGATCGGTGCCGACAAGGCCGTCAAGGTCGTGGTCGAGAACGCCCTGAACCAGAACAAGATGCTGAGTGGGCCGGAGGCCGTGCAGTTCGGCATCGGCGACGTACTGCTGGACTCGGCGGACTTCCTGGAGCAGTCGCTGCTGTGGGCTTCGAAGGTGCTGACGGGTGAGATCGTCGTCGAGCGGCCGGAGGTCGACCGCGGCGACGCGTGGGACGCGGCTGTTGCCCGAGGCAAGGGATTTGCCGATGTGAAGGTGAGCGGGGCGGCGCCGGCGCCGTACCGGGCGCTGGAGCTGATCGCGGCGGCGAAGGACAACGATCGCGATCGTGGGTTCGCGGCGGAGGACGAGGCGCTCGCGGATCTGATCATGAGCGAGGAGCTGCGCAGCGGGCTGTACGCCTTCGACCTGGTGAACAAGCGGGCCAAGCGTCCGGCCGGTGCGCCGGACAAGTCGCTGGCGCGTCCGGTGACGAAGGTCGGCGTTGTTGGTGCGGGTCTGATGGCGGGACAGTTGGCGTTGTTGTTCGCGCGGCGGCTCGAGGTTCCGGTGGTGCTGACCGACCTGGATCAGGAGCGCGTGGATCGTGGGGTCTCGTATGTCCACGGTGAGATCGACAAGCTGCTCGCGAAGGGCCGCGTTCGCTCCGACAAGGCGAACCAGCTGAAGGCGCTCGTCACCGGGTCGGTCGATCGTGCGGTGTTCGCGGATGCGGACTTCGTGATCGAGGCTGTGTTCGAGGAACTGCAGCTGAAGAAGACGATCTTCGCCGACCTGGAGAAGATCGTCCGGCCGGACGCGATCCTGGCGACGAACACGTCGTCGTTGTCGGTGACGGAGATGGCGGCGGAGCTGGCGCACCCGGAGCGGGTGGTCGGGTTCCACTTCTTCAACCCGGTTGCGGTGCTGCCGTTGCTGGAGATCATCCGGGCCGACAAGACCGACGACCCTTCGCTGGCGACTGCGTTCGCGGTCGGCAAGACGTTGAAGAAGTCGTGTGTGCTGGTGAAGGATGCGCCGGCGTTCGTGGTGAACCGGTTGCTGACGCGGTTCCTGGGTGAGGTCAGCGCGGCGGTGGACGAGGGTACGCCGATCACCGAGGCGGACAAGGCGTTGTCGGCCTTGGGGTTGCCGATGCCGCCGTTCGTGTTGCTGCAGCTGGTCGGTCTGCCGGTTGCGCTGCATGTAGCGGAGACGATGAACCGGGCGTATCCGGAACGGTTCGCGGTGTCGGAGAACCTTGCGAAGGTTGTTGCTGCGGGCAAGAGCTCGTTCTACATCTGGCCCGAGGGTAAGCCGGTCGTGGACCCGGAGGTCGAGGCGCTGGTGACGGTCGGCGACAAGCCGTCCACGCCCGAGGAGCTCCGCACCCGGGTCCTCAGCGCCCTCGCCGAAGAGATCCACATCATGCTCGAGGAAGGCGTAGTAGCCGAGGCCCAAGACATAGACCTCTGCCTCCTCCTAGGCGCCGGCTGGCCCTTCCACCTAGGCGGCATCACCCCCTACCTGGACCGCTCCGGCATCTCGGAGAAGACCAACAGCTCCCGCTTCCTCCCCAAGGGCGCAGCAAGCCTCGCCTAAGCCTGCCGGCTGGGGGCCGCTCCGGCCCCCAGCGGATCGGGCGGCGTGCAACGGGCCGGCACCGGGACTGATCAAGGGGTCAGGAAGACCTTGGTCGCTTCGGTGGCGAGTGCGTCGGCGTCGGGGCTGGTGGCTGGGTCGGTTTGGGCCAGGTGCATCAGCCCTAGGATCGCTGCGTACGCGACTCGCGCGCGCGAGGCGGCTCGTTCCGGGGAGAGACCGAGTTCTCGATAGGTGTGCGACAGCAGGTTCAGGCGCGCCTGGTTCACCTGCTTGACGGCCTCTCGGACCCGGGGGTCGTTGCGGTCACCAAGCAAGCTCAGGTGGGCCGAAGGGGCCAGTGGCTGGACGGCCTGGACGACGACCGTGAGCAAGTTGCGCAGGCGCGCCTCCGGGTCGGCGATCGCGGCGAATTCGGCGAGTCCCTCGTCGCCGTGCGTACGCACCCATTCCGAGAGGGCCGCCTCGATCAGCTCGTCCCGGTTGCGATAGTGGGCGTAGAAACTGCCTTTGGTCACGCCGAGCGTCCGCGCCAGCGGCTCGACCGCGACTGCCGCCAGCCCGCCGCCTGCGATCGCCTTCAGCGCGGCCCACGCCCAGTCCCGGGCGGTCAGGCGGGTCGACTCGTTCGCCACGGACGGCAATGATACGCCACCGTATTGACCGATCCCGCGGACCGAGAATACGGTGGCGTATCAATACGGTGCCGTATCAATACGCGGCAGCATCGAGGAAGGATCGGGCCGAGCGCATGAAGGTACGCCGAGTAGTGACCGGACACGACGTCGACGGGAGGGCCCGGGTGGTCGACGATCGCGCCGTCGAGCCGATCAGGTCCGCGCTCATGCCCGGCTGCGCGGCGTACCGGTTGTGGGGCCGGGACGACCGGCCCAGGTTTCCCGACGACGGTTCGCCACGGCCCGCGCATGCGTACTACCCGCCGCCGGCGGGATCGCGCTTCATGATCAACCTGATCCCGCCGGGCGAACTGGTTGCTCCGCCGGGTCTGGACGTGGGCGCCGAGATGGTCGAGTTGGAGCGGCAGATGCCCGGGGCGATCGCGACCATGGAGGCGGACGATCCCGGCATGCACACCACCGACAGCATCGACTACGTCCTGGTCGTCTCCGGCGAGATCACCCTGGAGCTCGACGACGGCGAGCAGACGGTGTTGCGGGCAGGCGACGTGGTCGTCCAGAACGGCACCCGGCACGCGTGGCGCAACCAAGGCACCGAACCCTGCACGATCGTCGGGGTCGCCGTCGGCGCCGATCGTTGCTGAGGGCAAGCGCGGGAGGATCGAGGGATCAGCCCTTGTACTTCTTGGCTGCGGCGACCAGTTCTGCGGGGGTTTTGCCTGTGTGGTTTTTGAGGATGGTTGTGGTGGAGGGGTGCTGGGCCAGGTCTGTGTAGAGGGACGCCAAGCCCTTCTCCCCCAGCTTGGATTCCAGGTACGACGTGATCCACCAGCTTTGCCCGTACGCCTTGTCCCCGCTGGCGTCGAACTCGGCAGGACCCGGGAGCACCTTCATCCCGGGCAGGTATTTGCTCCGGACGACCTTCCGGTAGGGATCAACCGTCCAATGCGGATCGTCCTCGATCGACGCGCAGCGGACGTACTCGGCCAACCCCTCGACCAGCCAGATCGGCGTGAAGCTCCCGACCGGCGTCGTCGCCACGTGCGTCATCTCGTGCGCAAGTAGATCCTCAGTCAGCTCCTTGCGCACGGCCGGATTCACCACGATCCGGCTACTCACGGGAGCTCGCGTCTTCGGCCCGATCGGCTCACCGTCGTACAGCGTGACCGCCTTCGCCGCGACCGTCCACCCGGACCCCGATCCAGATGTCCACAGCAACGACATCACCCGCGGCTCCGCCATCGCGACGACCATCACGGCACCGTTCCACGGTCGCGGCCAATGCCGTCGTACCGCATCGACCGCACCTTGGGAGACCTTCGCGATCTTCTCGCCGAGCGCGACCTCCCGCTTGTCGACCACGACGACGATCTTGCCGCGGCGTACGACCGCGATCTCCTGGTAGTCCCACGGCTGCCGATGCCCGTCCCGGCTCAGCTCCGCATCGATCGCGCTGTCCTCGACCAGCACCCACATGCCGGCCCGCTGGACGAACGTGTACCCGAGATCCGTCTGCACCGGCTTCGTGTCCAGACCGGCCAGCTGATACCGCATCATCACCCGAGTCGTGAACGTATCCGGGCCGTACTTCGTCAGCTCCGGCACCTGCCGCTCCTCGGCCGCGAAGTACGTCAGCTTCGCGAACCCGAACTTCCGCAGGTTCGTGAACAACACTCGCTGCCGAGCCACCAACTGCGGCTGCTTCGGATCCACCGCCGCCAGAAACCCGCGCAGATCCCCCTTCAGTACGGCGTTGGCCCGACCGGCCAGCAGTACGTCGATCTGCGCCTTACGCGCGTCCTTCTCCGCCTCCGTCAACGGCCCGGGCGTGGCGGCCGCAGCCACCGCGCTCGCACCCGAGGACCCACTCCGCTCGGACCGAATGACGACCACCCCCGCGGTAGCGGCCAACGCCAGCGCGGCCAATGCCGCGAGCAAGCGTCTCGGGTG
The DNA here is from genome assembly GCF_040680855.1 of Kribbella sp. NPDC051952. NCBI lineage: Bacteria > Bacillati > Actinomycetota > Actinomycetes > Propionibacteriales > Kribbellaceae > Kribbella > Kribbella sp. NPDC051952. The sequence continues at coordinate 6,537 of NZ_JBFAXQ010000022.1, read as the reverse complement.
GTTCATGGGTCTCCCTTGGATGGTCGGCTGATCCTACCCGGCAGCCGACCACCCGAGAGCCTGGATCAGGCCTTCGTGACCTCGCCTGTCCGCTCCTCGATCCCGACGCGGCTGCGCCGGTAGCCGTACAGCGCGTAGATGACGAAGCCCAGCACCATCCAGATCGCGAACCGCAGCCAGGTCTCCAGCGACAGGTTCAGCATCAGGTAGATGCAGATCACCGCGGCCAGGATCGGGATCACCGGGTTGCCCGGCACCGTGAACGAGCGCTGGACGTCCGGCCGGCTCTTCCGCAGTACCGGTACGGCGATCGAGACCAGCGTGAACGCGGCCAGCGTGCCGATGTTCACCATCTCCTCGAGCTTCCCGATCGGGGTCACGCCCGCCACGATCGCGACCACGATGCCGATCCCGATGGTCAGCCGGTACGGCGTACCCCACTTCGGGTGCGTCTTGCCGAGTTGACGCGGCACCAGGTGGTCGCGGCTCATCGCGAACACCACCCGCGCGGCACCGATCATCAGCGTCAGTACGACAGTGGTCAGGCCTGCCACGGCACCCGCCGAGATCAGTGTCGCGAACCCACCACGGCCGACCGACCGGAACGCCTCGGCCAGCGCGGCCTCACCGTTGATGTCGGAGTACTTCACCATGCCGGTGATCACGATGCAGACCAGCACGTAGAGCACCGTGCAGATCGCGAGCGAGCCGATGATGCCGCGGGGCAGGTCGCGCTGCGGGTTCTTCGCCTCTTCGGCCGTGGTCGCGACCACGTCGAACCCGATGAACGCGAAGAACACCAGCGACGCACCCGAGACCAGGCCCATCACGCCGAACGTCGACGGGGTAAACCCGAACAGGGCCTGGAACAACGGTGTGGTCAGCTCGACACCGCCACCCTCGGCCGGAACGCTCGGCGGGATGAACGGGGTCAGGTTCGAGCTCTTGATGTAGAACAGGCCGGCGATGATCACGAACAGGACCACGAAGAGCTTGATCGCGACCAGCACCAGGTTGACCCGCAGCGACTCCTTGATCCCGATCGTCGCGAGCGTGGCCAGCACGAGGACGAGCAGCATCGCCAGCACGTTCACATGACTGTCCGGGCCTATCGACTCCGGCCAGCCCAACCCGATCTGATCGAGGAACAGAGCGGCGTACGTCGACCAGCCCTGCGAGACCACGCTGGCGCCGAGCATCAGCTCGAGCAGCAGGTCCCAACCGATGATCCAGGCAAAGATCTCACCGAGCCCGAAGTACGAGAACGTGTACGCCGATCCCGACACCGGGACCGTGGACGAGAACTCGGCGTAGCACAGGGCTGCCAGCGCACAACAGATCGCGGCGAAAACGAACGACAACGCGATACCAGGCCCGGCGTACAACTTGGCGGCGCGACCGGTGAGCGTGAAGATACCGGCACCGATGATGACGCCGATGCCGAAGACGGTCAGGTCGATCGCGGTGAGGCGTTTCTTGAGCTGGTACTCCGGTTCGTCGGTGTCCGCGATCGACTGCTCGATCGTCTTCTTCCGCACAAGACTCATCTGCGCCTCCTCGACTGTGTCCATTCAAGGACCGGACGGAACCATTCGAGATTGCCTCGCTGACCACGTGAGGTCAATCCGCCACTCAGAGTAGGTCCGTAAACCGTGTTTCGGGTCTCAGCGTTGCGGCCGATAGGACTGCAGTGATGTCCATAACGTTGCCTCGGTCAACCCGCTGCGACTCAGCAGGATCCGATCCCGCGACGCCTGGTCGGTGCCGTGCATCGCGAGGTCCTCGTACAGCTCCTCGACGTGGTCCAGCCCGATCCGCTGGACCAGGTACCGGACCGCGAGCCAGCTCACGCCGTACACGTCGGCGGAGTTCTGGTAGAAGCCAGCGTCGGTCGGCAGCGCGCTCAGTGTCGGCATCGCGTCGTCGATGACCTCCTGCTCCCACTTGCCGACCTCACCCGGTCCGCTGATCGCCTCGATCCCCCGCCAGGAGACATACTCGGCCGCGCCTTCGGCCAGCCAGAGCGGCTCGTATCCGCCCAGGTCGGCGGTGGCCACGTGGGTGATCTCGTGCGAGAGCAGGATCTCGTCGACCCGGTCGCGCTCGTTCGGGTTGATCACGATGTACGCGCCGGCGACCGTACCGTCGGCGGTGTCCGCACCGGGCAGTGAGGAGAAGGTCGAGCCCGCACTCGCGGCCGACTCGATGTCCTCGTCGGCGAACCGGGCATCGCGGACCTCGCTCTCGTCCAGCGCGATCACGAACACCGAACCACGCCACTTGCGCGGCCAGTACGACGAGACCTCGGCGAGCCCCTCGGTTGCCTCGGTCACGATCGCCCGGCCGCGCTTGGTGTCGCCCTTCTCAACGGCGACCAGGACGCGCGGTCCGCGCAGCACCTCGATCCGGCCCAGGTCCCAGGCCTCCTGGTGCGCGCCCGGACCGAGGTCGGTGTCCAGATCATCGTCGTCGGTCAGCACCCAGCGACCGGCCCGATTGATGAACGTGTAACCGAGCTCGGTCGTCACGGGCGCGACGTCGACCTGCGGGATCTGGTAGCGCATCAGCACCCGGACCAGGTACGTCGTACGTCCGTGGGCCTTCATCACCGCGGCGTTGAAGCGCTCTTCGGCCTGGCTGTAGCCGATCTCCTGGAAGCCGATCTCGACCAGGTTCGCGAACAGCACCTTCTGCGCGGCGATGAGTTTCTTGTTCGCCGGGTCGACATCGGTGAGGAACAGCGCCTCGTTCCCGGTCTGCACAGCCTGCGCCCGGCGCAGCAGGATCGTGTCGACCTCGACCCGGCGCGCGGCGACCGCGGTGGCGGTCCGCGAGGGCGTGGCGGTCTGGGTCGGGGTCTGCGTCGCGACCGGACGGTCCCGGGCATCCCGTTCCCGCTCTTCAACGGTGTAGGCCACCCCGCCGGAGACAAGCGCCACCGCCACCAGCAACCCCAGCCAGCGGCGAGGTCCTCCAGGCGGGGGCTGAGCACCCGGCGGTCCGGCGCTCGGCATGGTCGCACTCACTTCGGGCCGTTCCCCTCCGAGTACCCGTCAGTCGAGCGGCTACCCTACACGGCTCTGGTCGTGTCTGGTGGCCTTACGCGGCTGCGGCCGTCTTGAGGGCTTGGAAGAGTCCGGCTTCGGTCAGGTTGATGTGTTCGACCATGATCCGGTCGCGTTCGGCCTGGGTCGAGCCGAGCGCGGCGAGCTCTTGGTAGAGCGTGCCGACCTCGGTCCCGCCGTACCGCTTGAAGAGGTACTCGACGGCGAGCCAGGACAGCGGGTACGCACTGTCGGCCTGGTCGAAGAACTTCGCGTCGACGGGCAGGCTCTTCGCCTTGGCGAGGTACTTCGTCTGCACGTCCAGCTTGTACTGGTCGAGCAGCAGCGGCTCCTCGCCCTCCATCGGCAGGAACTCGACGTACGTCGCCGCGCCCTCGACCAACCACCGCGGCGCATACGGCCCGTACGGCGCGGTCGCAACGTGAGTGAACTCGTGCGCCAGTGTCCGCGCGTCGACCTTGTCCCGGTTGCGCGGATTGATCACGACGTAGGAGTCGGCCCGCTCCCCCTCGCCGGTGGCTTCGCCGGGCAGCGTTCGGTAGACCCACGTCGCCATCGCCAGCGCGTCCTCGGCGTTCTTCGGCTGGGTGTAGTCGGCACCCCGGACGATCTTGTCGTCGAGGGCGATCACCACACCGGCGCCCTTCCAGCCACCCGGCCAGCTCTTCGTCACCGCCGTCACCGCGCTGCTCGCCATCTTGGTCAGCTTCGTCGCGAGCTGGACCTGGCCCTGCTCGACGACCACGAGCACCCGCGGCGCGCGCTTCACGAGCACCGAGCCCGTGTCCCAGGCCTCCTCGTGCGAGCCGCGCGGGAGCCGTTTGTCCAGGTCGGTGTCGGAGACCAGCATCCAGTCACCGGGCGCCTTCTCGGTGAACGTGTACCCGAGCATCGCCCGGACCGGGACCATGTCGATGCCCCGGATCTGGTAGCTCATCGCGATCGCCACGAGGTACGTCGACGGGCCGTACTTCTGCGCGATCGCATCGTCGTACTGCTGCGACATCTGCTCGTACGCCAGCCGGGCGAAGCCGAACTGGCGGAGATTCGTGAACAGGGTCCGCTGCCGCGCGACCAAGTTCTTGTTGCCCGGGTCAACGTCGGCCAGGAACTCCGTCTCGTTGTCCGCGAGCACGGCCTGAGCCCGCCGCTTCAGCACCTTGTCCACCGCCGCGGCCCGGGCGGCCAGGTCGATGGCCGGCGTGGTCGGGCCTGCGGTCGCGGCACCCTCGGCGCGTTCACTGGACTGGTGCAGAGCGAGACCGCCGCCGACCGCGCCCGCCACCAGGAGCAGCGAGAGCAGCAACGGCCACATCCGCGTACGCCGTCGCGCGGCCGAGTGCCGGCTGCGCGGCGGCGCGGAGTGGCGCCCACCCTCACTCACGGTCCGGCTCCTGGCTCGGTCCTGGTCCGGCTCAGGCGCTACCCCGGCCACCGGCCGGGTCCGGCTCGCTGAACGCGTCGCCTTGACGGCGAGCGATCAGCTCGGTGATGTCCCGGGCGAGCTCCTGCCCGGTCAGTCCGATCTCCTGCAGTACGGCGGGACGCTTGGCGTGCTCGAGGAACTTCTGCGGGATCCCGAAGTCGCGAACCGGCGTGCTCACGTCCGCGTCCCGGAGGGCCTGCGCGATCATCGAGCCGCAACCGCCGGCGCGGCCGTTGTCCTCGATCGTCACCACAAGCTTGAAGTCCGGTGCCAGCTCGACCAGCTTCGGATCGACCGGCTTGACCCAGCGCGGGTCCACCACGGTCACGCCGAAGCCCTGCGCCTCCAGCCGCTGCGCGACATCCATCGCGGTCGCGGCCATCGCACCGATGCCGACGAGCAGGACGTCGTTGCCCGAGCGCTTCAGCACGTCGATCGTGCCGATCCGGTCGATCGTGTCGATGTCCGGGAACACCTCGCCCTTGGCAAAGCGCAGCACGGTCGGGGCGTCCTCCACCGCGACCGCTTCGTTGAGCAGTTCCTCCAACCGGGTCCCGTCGCGCGGCGCGGCAAGGCGCAGGCCGGGGACGACCTGGAGGAGCGACATGTCCCACATGCCGTTGTGGCTCGGGCCGTCCTCACCAGTGACACCCGCGCGGTCGAGCACGAACGTGACGCCGCACTTGTGCAGCGCGACGTCCATCAGGACCTGGTCGAAGGCCCGGTTCAGGAACGTCGAGTAGAGGCAGACAACCGGATGCAGACCGCCCATCGCGAGGCCGGCCGCACTGGTCACGGCGTGCTGCTCGGCGATGCCGACGTCGAAGATCCGGTCCGGGAACTTGTCCGCGAACGGCGCCAGGCCGGTCGGGTGCAGCATGGCGGCGGTGATCGCGACCACGTCCGGGCGCTCGCCACCGATCCGCACCATCTCGTCGGCGAACACGTCCGTCCAGCCACGCGGCTTGTTGGCCGGCCGGATCTGGTGGAAGTTGTCCTCCTCGTCCTGCTCGGCGGCGGCGTACCCGAAGCCCTTCTGGGTCACCGCGTGCACGATCACCGGGCCGCCGAACGCCTTCGCGCTCCGCAGCGCGTCCTCCATCGCCTCACGGTCGTGACCGGCGACGGGACCTACGTACTTGAGGCCGAGGTCCTCGAACATGCCCTGGGGGGCGAGCATGTCCTTGAGGCCCTTCTTCACCCCGTGCAGGACCTCGTACGCCGGCGGGCCGACATACGGCGTACGGCCGAGGTTCTTCTTGATCAGGTCGAGGATCTTCTCGTACCGCGGGTTGGTGCGCAGGCTGGTCAGGTGGGTGGCCAGGCCCCCGACGGTGTCGCTGTACGACCGGCCGTTGTCGTTGACGATGATGACCAGCTTGAGGTCCTTGGCGGCGGCGATGTTGTTCAGCGCCTCCCAGGCCATGCCGCCGGTCAGGCCGCCGTCACCGATGAGCGCGACCACGTGCCGGTCGTCCCCGCGTAGCCGGTAGGCCTTCGCCAGACCATCGGCGTACGAGAGGGCCGTCGAGGCGTGGCTGTTCTCGATGATGTCGTGCTCGGACTCGGCCTGGCTCGGGTAGCCGGACAGGCCACCGTGCTGACGGAGCGTGTCGAACTTCGGCGCCCGGCCGGTGACGAGCTTGTGGACGTACGCCTGGTGGCCGACGTCGAAGACGAGCCGGTCCCGTGGTGAGTCGAAGACCCGGTGCATGGCCAGGGTGATCTCGACCATGCCGAGGTTCGGGCCCAGGTGGCCGCCGGTGCGTGACACCGTCTCGACCAGCACGTCCCGGATCTCGGCAGCGAGATCGGTGAGCTGCTGACCGGTCAGCTTCTTGAGGTCCGCCGGCCCTCCGACCGTCTCCAGCACGCGCATCGAGCTCCTCCCGAAGGTCATCCTCGAAGCCTTGAGTCTATTCACCCGTCGCCCGGAATCCGAACCCGGCAACCGCTCTCAGGGCAATCTCACACATTGGGATGCCTACTGAGCGTAATTTGTTCGGGACCGGCTCTAGAGTGAGGGGTATGGAGCCAGACCGGGGC